>CAZRIE010000034.1:0-37579 GCA_964600075.1 uncultured Flavobacteriaceae bacterium | reverse complement strand
ATGAAACATAACCTGCCGATAACCTTCTTCCTATTACTAATATTCTACGGATGCAAAAATTCAACGTCTAACGAATCGAAAAAAAATGCTACTAAAAAAATTGCTGCCAAACCAATAGTCAGTTTTACATTCGACGATGGAAGCACTATGGACATAGCCCATTTCAAATTTGAGAAATGGAACGAAATGCTACTGTCGCATCTTGAAAATGAACATCTAAAAGCGGTTTTTTTGTTACCGGCAAGAATAAACTGGATAAAAAAGGGCAATTCTTATTGAAAAGTTGGAATGAAAAAAGGACATCAATTAGGCAATCATTCGTTTACACATCCCAATTTCAATTCTGAGAAAAATACTTTCCTTCTTTTTAAGAACGAATTGCTAAAAACGGACTCTATTATTTCAAAATTTGGCAATAGCATTAAACTATTTCGATTCCCCTATTTAAAGGAAGGGGAAACTAAATCCAAAGTCGATAGTATCAGGAACATTCTTGCCAAAAACAAATACATAAATGGCTATGTGACCATCGACGCATCTGATTGGTATGTGAATCAACGATTGATCGAAAGAATTAAAGACAAAGGTTTTGAAAGAACTGACGTTGACAGGTTTAAAGATTTCTACCTTCAACACATACTCGAAAGGGCCAACTACTATGAAAAGCTATCGTACGAGATGAACGGAAGACATATTAATCATACGCTCTTACTTCATCACAATTTGACATCCGCATTATTTCTCGGCGACCTCATCGAAAAATTTAAGGATGAAGGTTGGGAAGTAACAAATGCAGATAAAGCATATCAAGACAACATATTCGAAAAGATACCCGACACTGATTTTGCTGGAGAAAGTTTACTATGGTCTCTGGCCAAACAATCTGGAAAATACGACCAATCTTTACGATATCCCACTGAAGATAGTCGCTATGAAAAGGAAAAAATGAACAAACTGGAGTTGTAACCAGCGCGGGTAAACGTATGCGAATAAAGTCTTCGAGTACATAGGAAGTTTACCGATTCATAGTTCCGCAAATACTTCAATAGCATTAAAGCACAAAAAGGGCGGCCCCAAAAGGCCACCCTTAATTCCTAAATATTTATTACGCTAAAGCAACTCGTACTTACGCCAAATCAAAACGGTCTAGGTTCATCACTTTTGTCCATGTGGCAACGAAGTCTTTTATGAACTTCTTTTGTGAGTCATCACACGCATAAACTTCGCCATAGGCACGTAATTCAGTATTAGATCCAATTATAAGATCTGCACGAGTACCTGTCCATTTGATACTTCCTGACTTACGGGCTCGACCTGAGAAAACACTTTCATCTTCAGAAGCGTCCTCCCATTTCACGCTTAGATCAAGAAGGTTTACAAAGAAATCATTGGTCAATACTTCACGACGGTCGGTCAAGACTCCGTGTCTAGACTTATCAAAGTTCGTGTCAAGTACACGCATACCACCTATTAAAACCGTCATTTCCGGAGCCGTAAGCTTCATCAACTGTGCGCGATCTATTAGCATCGCTTCAGCTTTTGCTTTGTAATCCGAATTTTTATAATTTCTGAATCCATCCGCTTTGGGTTCAAGAGCCGCAAATGATTCTACATCGGTTTGCTCTTGGGAAGCATCCGTACGACCCGCGGTAAAAGGCACGGTTATTTCGTGACCGGCGTTTCTTGCCGCATCTTCTATACCTGCACTTCCGCCAAGAACGATTAAATCTGCCAATGAAACTTTTACGTTTCCAGATTTCGCTTCATTGAATTCTTTCTGTATACCTTCCAGAACACCAAGAACTTTAGAAAGTTCCGCAGGGTTGTTTACTTCCCAGTTCTTTTGTGGGGCTAAACGAATACGGGCGCCGTTGGCACCACCACGTTTATCTGAATCGCGATATGTTGATGCAGAGGCCCAAGCGGTAGTAACCAATTGAGAAATCGATAAGCCTGAAGCCAATAGTCGTTTTTTCAATTCGACGATATCGGCATCGTTTACCAATTCATGATTGACCGCTGGTACTGGATCTTGCCAAACAAGTTCCTCCTTAGGCACTTCGGGACCTAAATACCGAGAAACGGGCCCCATATCCCTATGTGTTAATTTAAACCATGCACGGGCAAAAGCATCTTCAAATTCTGCCGGATTTGCCTGAAAACGTTTAGAGATTTCAAGATACCTTGGATCTACTTTCATGGCCATATCCGCATCGGTCATCATCAACTCTTGGGTTTTCGAAGCATCACCTGCACGTGGAGCTTTTTTAGCAGCCGATGCTGCGGTAGGCTTCCATTGGTTTGCTCCTCCCGGACTTTTGGTCAACTCCCAATCATAACCTAAAAGCACATCAAAATAGTCGTGGTCCCATTTCGTCGGGTTTGGTGTCCAAGCACCTTCAATTCCACTTGTTATAGCATCGTCAAGTACCCCTGTTCCGAATGAGTTTTTCCATCCCATACTTTGTTCCGCCATCGGTGCGCCTGCAGGTTCCGGGCCAACATATTCATCTGGGTTAGCTGCGCCATGCGCTTTTCCGAAGGTATGGCCTCCAGCGGTAAGGGCTACAGTCTCTTCATCGTTCATAGCCATACGGCCGAAAGTTTCTCTTATTAGTTTTCCGGTTCCTAACGGATTAGGGTTGCCGTTAGGCCCTTCTGGGTTTACGTAGATAAGTCCCATATGCGAGGCTCCAAGGTTGGCTTCCAATTCATATTCTCCGTCAGAGAAACGTTCTTCATTACCCATCCACTCGGCTTCAGAGCCCCAATAGATATCTTCTTCAGGCTGCCAAATATCTTCACGACCACCAGCAAAGCCGAAAGTCTTAAAGCCCATAGATTCCAAGGCACAGTTACCTGTGAGAATCATTAGGTCTGCCCAAGAAAGTTTTTTGCCATACTTTTTCTTAATAGGCCATAAAAGCAATCTTGCCTTATCTAGATTACCATTATCTGGCCAGCTATTCAAGGGTGCGAAACGTTGCGATCCCGAACTGGAACCACCACGACCATCTCCGATACGATAGGTACCTGCGCTATGCCAGGCCATACGAATCATAAAAGGTCCGTAATGACCGTAATCTGCCGGCCACCAATCTTGAGAAGTCGTTAATGCTTCTACAATGTCTTTCTTTACAACGGCCAAATCCAAAGACTTAAATTCCTCCGCATAGACGAAATTTTCATCCATAGGGTTCGTCAGAGAAGAATTTTGACGAAGTACATTCAACCTTAACTGGTTGGGCCACCAATCTTGGTTAGTAGTTCCGCCACCAGCAGTTTGCTTTAATGTTCCGCCCAAATAGGGGCATTTACTAGAGTCATTGATGTCCAAAGCATTACCGTGGGCATCGTTGTTTTCGCTATTATCCATAGTGCTATTTATTTTCAGGTGTAAATTCACGTAAACTTACCAAAAATGTTGCTTGATTGGTATAGATAAAATCTTGATTTGTGCTATTTCAGTATTGAAAATATCTATGGCTTTAGCATTATCTCTAATGTGCTATCAAGAATATGCTGAACCTGATTTTCCCTCCTTTACCTAACATTTTTAAAAACCAACGAATTGCACTATAAATAAGTATCTTATTAGCAGAAAGTGTTACCTAACAAATCGGTGGCAGAAAACCTTAGAACCTCACTTGAAGTCTGACAATGTCAAAAACAAAAAACAAGCTTTATTTCACCTCGTTTCTGGTAGCTATTCTCGTTCTCATGGCATTTACACCCCGACAGCCGAACGTATTAATTATTGGAGATTCAATTTCAATTGGCTATACGCCATTTGTAGAAAAACAGTTTTCGCGACAGGCAACGGTAGTCCATAATCAAGGAAACGCCCAACATACCGGAACCGGATTGGAGAAAGTTGATGAATGGCTGGGGGCTGAACAATGGGATATCGTTCAATTTAACTGGGGACTATGGGATTTATGCTATCGTCACCCCGATTCAAAAGTCTATGGAAACCGAGATAAGATAAATGGAAAAATTACACATACAGTCGATGAATACGCTGCGAATTTAGATTCCATTATTTCACTTTTGCAAAAAAAGACCAACGCCAAATTGATTTTCGTTACAACAACCTACGTTCCTGAAAACGAAGCTGGCAGATATACAGCTGATGTAATACGTTATAATGATGCCGCAAAAACAGTATTAAAAAAATATGAGATTCCTGTAAACGATATTTATCAACAATCTATCTCGATTCACAAAAAATTCGGAAAAGGCTCCGATGACGTTCACTATACAACTGAGGGATATCAGGCATTAGGCAAACTCATCAATGATTTTTTGGATGCAGAAATTAAACAGTTCAAGAACTAAAAAAATAGTGATAGAGTTCTTGGACCTAGCTTAGTGCTGTTTTTTTTGCCGGTTCATCGAAGTTTTATCCCTTTAACAATTCATTTAAAATAACTTTCCTCACTTCTTCTCTCAATGTACTCTTATCCTCTTCCGCCAAAAGTGATGTCTCAAAAAAAGAATGCACTTTGGCCCGCACTCGACCAGGGCCACCACTAAAAAAAGAGAACGAAAAACGCTTTTTGTTATCACAAAAGGTAACGGGCACAATTGGAATATCGTGGGCAATGGCCATTTTAAAAGCCCCATCTTTAAATGGGTCGAGCAATACCGTTTCATCATCTGGAACACCACCTTCTGGAAAAATACAAATGCTCAACCCTTGGTTCAACCTGCGTTGTGCCCGGCGATAAACCCGGGTTCTACTTCGGGTGTCTTCACGGTCGACCATGATGCAGACGCGCTTATAGAAAAACCCGAATACAGGAATCTTTACAAGCTCCTTTTTTCCCACAAAAACAAACGGATTTTTACTGATATACAACATCAGCATAATATCGAGCATACTGCTGTGGTTAGCAACGAGCATGTAACTCTTACCTCTTCGTATTTTTTGTTCCCGAGTTATTTTCGGCGGACATCCCATACCATACAAAATAGGGGTTGCCCATAAATTTCGGGCCAACCAGAAAAACTGAGGGTACAATTTTTCAGATAGTGCAGTAACCAATAAAAAAGGGAAGAAAATAAAAATGGGAACAGCGACCAGAATATAGAACCAAATACGGTAGAAGGTGTACCCAATTTTCTTAAGAAATGGAACCATATAATCAAATGTAACCATTTTACCAGTGCCGTGTTAAGACTATTTTGTCGGGTAAGCCACAATTATTTTTTCTCTGTCCCACGTGAAAAAGGATACGGCTTGGGCCAGCAAAATAGTGCCAACAAGGTGCTAGGGTTTTCTGATTTCATTTATCTTTGGACTTCTTCGAAAAAAACGAAAATGGCAAGAATACTTACGGGCATACAGAGTACGGGCACTCCCCATTTAGGAAACATATTAGGGGCGATAATTCCTGCCATCGAAATGGCACAAAATCCCAAGAACGAATCGTTTCTATTTATTGCAGATATGCATTCGCTTACCCAAATCAAAAATGGTGAAGAACTAAGAAACAATACATACGCCACCGCTGCGACATGGTTAGCTTTCGGGTTGGACATCGACGAAACCGTTTTTTACCGCCAGAGCGATGTGCCGCAGGTAGCGGAACTGGCTTGGTATTTAAGTTGCTTTTTCCCTTACCAACGTTTGACATTGGCACATTCTTTTAAGGATAAGGCAGGCCGATTGGAAGATGTCAATGCAGGACTCTTTTCATACCCCATGTTGATGGCCGCCGATATTCTCTTATATGATGCGAATATTGTTCCCGTAGGTAAAGACCAATTACAGCATTTGGAAATGACGCGAGACGTAGCCTCTCGATTTCATGCCCAGTTAGGGGAAACCTTTGTGCTTCCTGAAGCGAAGGTACAACAGGAAACCATGTACATACCCGGTACCGATGGCGAGAAAATGAGCAAGAGCAAGGGCAACCTTATCAACCTTTTCCAAACTGATAAAAAACTACGCAAACAGCTAATGGGCATTCAAACGGACAGTACACCAATGGAAGATCCCAAAGATCCATCGACCGATAACGTATTCGCACTCTATAAAATTTTGGCCACTGTCGAACAAATAGAAGACATGAGTGCCCACTACCTCGCGGGCAACTATGGATACGGACATGCAAAACAAGCCCTCTACGAACTGATACTACAAAAGTTCGGTGATGCCCGAGAGAAATTCGATTATTATATGGCCCATTTAGAGGAAGTGGATCAAGCACTTGCTATCGGCGCCGAAAAGGCTAAAAAAGTGGCCGATGGAGTTTTGGAGAGGGTACGCACTAAAGTCGGGTATTAGGTAGGGGAAACAATCCATAAATCAAACGTTTGTCTATCATTATTCGATTAATGCGCAGTTACAGTTCAACTCAAAGTACTTCTCACCTGTAGGCTTATTTTTCTTTTTTCCAGCTTTTTGAAATATCCTCCGCAGGAAATGGACATCGGAAGCCATTAAGACTAATATTATTATTAGGAGAAGGGTTATAAAAGTTGACATGTTTTGAATTTGAAAGAAAAATACAACCAATTTCTTAATGGAAAACTGTTCGAATAAGAGCGGCAAACTAAGCGACCTTCAAAATTATAAACCAGTCTAAACTATTTTGCCTATTTCTCTATGGCCAACAATTCCATTTCGAAAATCAATGCAGCGTAAGGTGGAATCATTCCACCACCAGCTCCTCGTTGACCATAACCGATGTCTTGAGGAACAAATATTTTCCATTTTGAACCAACGGGCATAAGCTGTAAAGCCTCTTGCCAACCTTTTATCACTTGTGTAACTCCCAGTACAGTAGGCTCTCCCCTTTCTACAGAACTATCGAAAACCTTTTCACTAATGAGCATTCCTGTATAATGTACCTTTACCTTGTCGGAAGCTTTGGGTAATGGCCCATCACCTTCATTCAAAATTTCATATTGAAGTCCGCTTTCTGTGGTCACCACTTCAGGTCTTTTGCCATTTTTGGCTAAAAAACGCTCTCCCTCGGCACTTTGCTCTTTAGCCTCCTTTTCCTGCATAGCTTGAATTGTACTTTGAACCGAACTTTGGGCATCTTCAATTGAAATCTTTTCGTTTCCTTGAATAACATCCTCCAAAGCAATTACAAATGCGTTGTACGATAAAGAATCAAAACCTATTGTTTTTAGATTATTTCCGACGCTAACCCCAAAAGCATAGCTAAAACTTTGCAGGCTATCTTTCAGATTCAATTCTTTGGCTTTTTCTATTTCGCTCAAATCGGTTTGCATTTCTGCTGCTTGCGCTTTTAATTGGGCTACTTCTTTAATCAAGTCTTTTTTCTTTTGGCCGAAACTTGTTAAACTAATAAGAAATATGGCCAAAATGACAATCGGATTTTTCATTTGAATGTTTTTATTGGCTGCGAAAGTAACTAAAATCTAAAAATTACCATTAACTAGTATCACTTTTGCTAGGGAACTAAGAAAAGAACAAGTAGGCTGTTTTTATCTAGATTATGATAATCTCAACAAGTATCAAGCGAAATAAAATGACCTGAGAACTGTTCGGGTTAGAAAAAAATTTAGAACATTGAAAATAAGCTTTTAATCGCTCTTTTTAAGATTGAATTTTTATAGCTAAATTGAGGCTTTCAATCATAAATACTATGAAGCAATACGTTAGGAATTTTTTGCTGTCTTTTATTTGTTTCTGTGCCTTGCCCCAGTTTACCACTGCGCAAGTTGAAATCAGCGGTAAGGTAATCGACAAAGATACCGGCGAGGCTATTCCATACTGTAGTATTACTTCGGCCTCTTCATCAGCCGGCACGGCAAGTAACGAATTAGGCGAATTCGTTGTTTCAATAGACTCCTTACCGTCGAAATTGGTCTTTTCCCATATTAGCTATGGCAAACAAGTCGTTACCGTGTCACAGGCTTCAGAAATGACCGTTTCGCTAAATCCATTGGTAGCCATTTTGGAGGAAGTTGTGGTACTCGCAGCCAAAAAAGATGGGTTTGCGAAAGAATTGGTAAAAAAAGCCTATGAAAAGACAAGTAATACATCGGGAAAGCAACACTACGGGAAGGCCTTTTATCGTCAAAAATCTAAAAATGGCGACGATTATTCCGAATTTTCCGAGATTTTCTATGACTTGCGATATAATAGCTCAGGTATAGCGGATTGGAATATTGTGGAAGGTCGTTATGCCTTGAAAGACGATGCCGTTTACAACAGAAACTACACATTATTTTCCCGAATCTTGAGACCTTTGCAGCCAAATACGGAAGAACTTATCTTTCCCTTACACCCTAGTTTTGAGGTTTATTATGATGTAAAGATTATCGAAATGATTCTGTCTGGCGACACCAAAATTGCAGTTGTACATTTTAAGCCCAAAAGCACTATAAAAACCCCAATATTTGAAGGAAGCATTTATATAAACAGCAGTACCTACGATATCTTAAAGATTATCGGAACGATAGCGAGAGACGATTTAAAACTATCAAAGCTTAATGCCAATAACGGTTATTGGAAAGATTATGCAATCTCATATGAGATAACCTATAAACAAGATAGCACAGCAAGTTTAGTACTTGATTACATAAAAATTGATCAAGATTTCGATTACTTTAAGGGCGATTCGCTACAATACCATACGGTCACAACCTCCAATCTCACATTTTATGAACATTATACGCCCACATCAAGAAGAAGGCTGGGTGGGCGAATTACAAGAAATCAAAGTGACTGGGAGAATCTAAATGAAATCGGTTACAACGAAAGATTCTGGGCAAATAACCCCATTATCAAAAGAACGCCTGTGGAAGAAGAGGTCATCAGCTCCTTCGAAAAAGACAATGCCTTTAACTCCATCTTTTTAAATAGTGCCGAAAACATTGCCTTATTAGAAGCTAATCTAGCTGGGGATCTTTTTATAAAAAACTTCACCTCGGGCCTCAATGATTACAACAATTATAATCCGGTAGAAAAGGTATTTCTGCATACGGATAGGGACCTATTTTCTTCGGGCGAGCCAATTTGGTTCAGTGCCTATGCAGTTATCGGTCCCTATCACGAGCTCACGGTGGCTAGTCGGGTGTTGCATGTCGACCTGATAGCACCCAATAATAAGATAGTGTTATCGCAGACCCATGAACTGGCAAATGGCAGAAGTTCGGGTAGTATCGAACTTCCTAAAAATCTGTTTTCCGGTAATTATGAACTTCGGGCCTACACCCAGTGGATGCGCAATTTCGATACCGATTTCCTTTTTACAAAAAAACTAAAAATACTGAACAGCACTAATAAAACCCCCCCCGGCTCAGCAAAGGAAAATAAAATAGATCTACAATTTTTTCCAGAAGGAGGTTACGCGGTGGTTGGTATTGCTTCAAAAATCGCATTTAAGGCTATAGGAAGTGACGGTATCTATCGAAAGGTAACAGGAAAAGTTCTGGATTCGGAAGGTAGACCGGTCGCCGTATTAAATACATTCGATAGGGGTGCAGGGTTTTTTCAATTAGTGCCTAAAAAGGGTGTTCAATATGAAGCCGTTTTAGAAGATGGTACAAGATATCCACTCCCTGAAATTCTTGAAAATGGCTATACGATTTCGGTAAACAATTTAAATGGAAAGAGCATAAAAGTCATTGTGCAGGCCAGTACATCTTTAAGGGACAAAGCTTTTTATGCCATTGGGCATACTCGAGGACGAAAATACTATCAAGGTAAATTTGAATTCGGGGAAAGCCAAGTACTCACTTTTGAAATTCCTAAAACCAACATACCAAGTGGTGTTTTGACCCTTACAATTTTTGATGAATTCAAAAAACCACGATGCGAGCGGCCCATGTTCGTAAACAATCAAGAAGAACTGGTCATATCTGCAAAAATTGAAAAAAAGAAATTTGGAAAAAGAGAAAAAATAGAGATGGGCATCACGGTAACCGACACTTACGGAAGACCCATATCTACTAACCTATCTATGGCTATAACGGATGTGAAGCAAGTACAAAAAGACCTAGGTTCGGTAAACATTTTGAGCCATCTCTTGTTACAATCCGATTTAAAAGGGCAAATTAGCAACCCTGGACTCCTTTTTAAAGATCATAAAAGAACGACCCTGAACCAATTAGATTTGGTTATGCTTACCCATGGGTGGCGTAAATTTCCTTGGCAAGAAGTGTGGAACGGCGCCAATACTGAGAAGGATTTTTCTTTTTCAAAAGGGTTACGCGTAGCGGGAACCGCGACCAGTAAATATGGAAATCCCCTGCCAAATACGACACTTAACGTTGTTGCTAAATCAGGAAATGACTTGGGAATGTATACCGCCACCACAGCCATTGGCGGGAAGTTTTCGATACCAGATTTTAATTTTAGCGACAGTACTCAAATTGCCATACACGCTTTTGATGTCAAGGATCGCCCTGTTGACGTAGTAGTTGCGCTAGATAAGGCTAAAATTTTAAAACCGCCTATGCCCCAATTTAAAAGTCCTGTTTTGGAGCAATCGGAAGAGTTAGATAGCTACCTAGATATGGCCAACAGCCGTAAACGATTTAATTCGTTATATGATTTTGACAAAATTAATGAGCTTGAAGAAGTAGTCGTTACACAAAAAAAGACAAACAAGCCGATAAACGCAAGACCATCGAATTACGGCCAGATGGCCGATGCAACGGTCTATACAAAAGATCATATCGCGATGCAAACCGTACTTCAACTGGTAAGCCTCTTTCCCGGAGTTCAGGTCAACGGCACAACGGTCAGCATCCGAAATCAAGGAACACCGTTCTGGGTGCTTGATGGTATTCCAGTATATAACGACAACCCATCTGCCTCTACGGTAGCACGTACAAACCAAAGGGAATCTCGGGCTAATGGCGGTAGCGGGGCACTTTTTCTGTCGGTTGCGCAATCGATGGCAGCTGGCCCTGCACCAACATTCATAACAACTATGGACGCGCTAACCATTGAACGTGTTGAAATTCTAAAAGGGGTATCTGCCGCCATTTATGGTTCTAGAGCTGCAAACGGGGTCATTCTTATTTATACGAAAAGAGGTGAGGGAGCCCCACCAATAATTTCCGGGGATTTTACGATTATGGGCCATGCGGCAGCACGAGAATTCTACTCCCCAAAGTATGACCTGAAAATAGAGGCGCATGAAAAGCCCGATTATCGTGCCACCCTATATTGGAATCCATCCTTTAGTACAGATAGTAACGGCAAAGCATCCATCGAATTTTTCAATTCTGATACTGCCAAAAGTATTCAGGTTGCAATCGAAGGTATCTCTACTTTAGGGGTTCCGGGCTCCTACTTAGAAACCTTTACCGCTAAGCATTAAACCACCTCCGTAGGTACTAGCCACGTAGAAAAATAACTTTTTTTTAAGAAATACGATTACAACAATTATCGAATGCGTTGTATCTTTAAAAAGACCCTTGTACAAGATATCCATGAGAGATTTTGGTAAACGTTCTATTTTTCTTTCCCTAGTCATTTTGTTGTCCTTTATTTTTCAGGTTTCCGCTCAAGAAAATAAGAAGTTCCAAAACATGTTTGGCAATCTCGCCACGTATACCAACAGCACCTCTCCGGAGAAAGTTTATGTACAGACCGATAAAGACTTCTATACCAATGGTGAGACAATTTGGCTCAAAACGTATATACTGAACGGTATAACCCACAAGGCCAGCGACAAGAGTCAGGTCGTTTACGTAGAACTCATCGATTCGAAAGACAGCATAATCGTGCAACAAAAACTATACTCGAAGTCCGTTGGAGCTTCGGGCGATATAATTTTGCCCAAAGATATCATAGAGGGCACTTATGTTTTGCGCGCCTACACGAAATATATGTTGAACGATCAAGATCCTGCGTTTTTTCAAAAGGAAATCCCCATTTGGGCACAAAGAATAAATTCGAATTATGTGTCGGATAAGGTCTCCAAAGAAAAAAAAGAAAAAAAAGAAGTGCCAAAAAAAGAGATAGCGACATTAAGGGCAGCGAAACCTATAGTTCAATTTTTTCCTGAAGGTGGTGATCTGGTAACCGGTATCGAAAGCGTGCTGGCCATAAAAATTACCGATGCAGAAGGAAACGGTCTCGCACTAGAGGGAAAGATTTTCGATCAAGACAGTGTTCTGGCATCCCTCTTCAGAAGTCATGAATTTGGCTTGGGCCGTACCTCTTTTAAAGTAGCGCCCAATACCGACTATCATCTACAAATTCAAATCGATGGTAAGATGATAAACTACCCGGTTCCCCCAGCCATCTTGAAAGGTTACGCTTTACGGGTCACGAACATTGGAGCATACATAAAGATCCGTGCTTCTACCAACATTACCAATGGTCTTCAAGGTGCACTGCTGGTAGGCCATCTTCGAGGAGATTTAATTTTTAAACAGTCTTTGAGAAGTAAAGGTGAAAATGTCCATACCATAAAACTATTGACCTCAAAGCTACAAGACGGAATCGCCCATTTTACCTTGTTCGCCCCTAACGGCGAACCCGTAAGTGAGCGCCTCACCTTTGTCGAAAGTACTGAAAATACTTTAAAATTATCGGTGAAAACGAATAAGTCAAGCTATGGTTTCCGGAACAAGGTCAACGTCGACCTTGCCCTAGTTGACGATAGGGGAAAACCGCTTGACGGCGATTTTTCAATGAGCGTGGTCACCCAAAAAGGATTACAAAAAGATACGGAGAACCTAAAGAGCTGGTTATTGTTAAATTCCGATTTGGGCGGAACAATTGCAGATGCCAACTTTTTTTTCCAGAAAGATTTGAAAGGCCGAAAGTACTTGTTGGATCTACTTATGCTCACTCACGGTTGGCGAAGGTTTACCTGGCAGTCTTTTATGAACAATGGCGTACGTAAAGAATTGGCTTTCCCGCCGGAAAAGGGCATTATGATAAATGGAAGCACCACGGCGTTCAGCAATCGGTACCAGGCCAAAAAAACACTTGCCACATTGAACATCTTGGCAAAAAAAATCAGCCAAGAAAAAAAAACGACCAATGCTCAGGGCAAATTTAGTTTCGGCCCTTTCTTTTTTCAAGATAGTGTCACGACCATTATAAATGCGAACAGCGTACCCGAAACCAAGAAGATCAAAGACCAAGTGTCAATATACCTAGACCCGCCATTTCCCAGTATTAAGGTCAAAAACTTTAAAAAGCGACAAATAAACACAGTAACGATTACCGATGCGAAGCCCTACCTTAGGGAGGCACAACGCAAAAAATTGACCGATTTTGAATATGGCCCTAAGGTGACCCAATTAAAAGAGGTGGTGGTAAAATCAAAAAAATTAGAAACCCGCCAAGAGCTTATCAACAAAGAGCTGAACTCACGAACATTATACGGACAGGCCCATAACAGACTTTTCCCGGACTCTATTCCGTGGGCGCAGAGCGGTGCGAATGGCATACTTGATATTCTAAGGCTTGTTCCCGGGGTACAGGTTTTTGGTAACTTTCCAAACCAATCGGTACAAATCAGGGGTATAGTAAGCCTTAGTGTGGTCCAACCGCTCTTTTTGCTAGATACTATGCCAGTTGACTTAAGCGTTGTTCAAGCCATGCCAGTTTTCGATGTCTTGTTCGTAGACGTACTCAAGGGTGCCGATGCAGCTATTTACGGCTCACGTGCCGCTGGTGGCGTAGTCGCTATCTATACCAAAAGAGGTGATAATTTTGAAAGTGTACCTAAACATTATCCCGGTGTCGCCAACTTTACGGTTCCAGGGTTCTATAAAACAAGGGAGTTCTACAAGCCGAACTATACCATGACCATACCTGCGCACCAAAAACCCGACTATCGCACGACCTTACACTGGGCACCCTATATCGAAATCAAAGATGAAGAATCATCGAAATTAATTTTCTATACCGGTGATACTGCCGGTCTATATGTAATACGCGTAGAGGGCATCACCTACGACGGCAGACCTGTGAACGGGTTATACCGCTTCAATGTTCTAGAAGGTCTTCCGTAAAAATTTGCGATATAAAAAGCGACTTACTTCTTGACATTTAGCCGAATCCATAGTATTTCTAAAAGAAAATCTAACAATGTCCTATGAAAAAAATTAGACCCCGGCTGTTACTATTTCCGTTCTTGGTATTGCTGCTTTCAATTCTCAAAACTACCGCACAAGAAAATAAAATCGCAAATAGGGTACAAAGTAAATTGGTTTCCTACGTCAAAACCAAAGCTCCCGAAAAAGTATATCTCCAAACCGACAAGGATTTTTATACCAATGGCGAAACGATTTGGTTCAAGGCATATGTATTAAACGGGGTTACCCATTTCACGAGTGAAAAAAGCAGGGTGGTTTATGTCGAACTGCTCGATACGCAAAATAACTTGGTTGCCCAGCGCAAACTTGAGGCAGGTAATTCTGGGGCGGCAGGCGATCTGCTGTTGCCGCAAGACCTTGATGAAGGCACGTATACACTGCGGGCCTATACCAGATATATGCTAAATGAGAAAAATCCTGTGATATTTCAGAAAACGCTATTTATTTGGAAACAGCAGATAAACCCTGAGGAGAATTCAAAAAAAGTTGGCACAGAAAAAAAGAAAAATAAAGATATCCAAAAACTGGATAACGGGATAACACAAATCACAAAACCAAGTATTCAGTTCTTTCCAGAGGGAGGAGATTTAGTAAATGGCCTTGAAAATGTTCTAGGTATGAAAATAACCGATACCTCTGGAAACGGAATAGCACTGGATGGAATAATTATTGACGGAGAGGGCAGGCCGGCAGCACCGTTCAGAAGCTTTGATTTCGGTTTGGCGGCAACCTATTTTACCCCTAAACCAGATACCGATTATTATGCACAAATAGAATTCAACGGTATTACGGAAAAATATCCTGTTCCAAAAGCAATTCTTAAAGGGTACGTTTTACATATTGAAAACAAAGGAGAATACATCAATATCCAGGTTTCTACAAATATACCCAATGGCTTGAAAGGAACCCTGGTATTAGGGCATCTTAGGGGTGATTTAATTTTCAAACACCAAGAAGTAAAGGGTAACGAAAATACCTATACCATAAAATTGTTGACTTCTAAAGTGGATGACGGCGTGGCACATTTTACGCTTTTTGCTCCAGACGGGCAACCGTTAAGTGAGCGCCTTACGTTTATCGAAAACAAGAAAAATGACATTGATCTTTTCCTAAAAACTGATACGCCCCGATACGGTTTTCGTGAAGAAGTAGATGTTTACGTAGTTGCTCAAAATTCAAATGGAAAGCTGCTCAATGGCGATTTTTCAATGAGTGTAGTCGACAATAGCAGTCTAAAAAAAGAATCCCCTAATATAAAGAGTTGGCTTCTGTTGAATTCAGATTTGGGCGGAACGGTAGAAAATCCAGATTTCTTTTTCAAAGATGATTCGGTTTCTCGAGACTACTTGTTAGATTTACTGATGCTTACGCACGGTTGGCGAAGATTCGTCTGGAAATCGTTCTTAAAGCCAGGTGTTACCAAAGAACTGCCCTTTTCCCCTGAAAAAGGTATTATGATAAACGGCAGTATTACAAGCTTTGAAAACCGAAACCAACCGAGAACAGCGATGACAAAAATTACTGTCTTGGGATCGGGTGGCTATCAAGAAGAGAGGTTGACCAATGTACAGGGGAAATTCAGTTTTGGCCCGCTAGTCTTTCAAGACAGTACCCAGACAATAATAAACGCGGTCTCCACTTCAGAAGGTAAAGAAGATCTTGCCATATACGTAGACCCGCCCTTTCCCGCTCATAAGATAACCGAAGCAATTGCGACTCGCCCAATGGATAAGGCGACAATGACCCACGCGGAGCCATACCTGAAAACCGCTCAACGTAAAAAAATCAATGATTTTAAATACGACCCTCAGGTCACGGCCCTCCAAGAGGTGGTCGTAAAGGCAAAACCAAAGACCCAAAAACAAGTGATCAACGAAAAGTTGAATGAAAGAACGTTGTATGGCAACGCCCAGGACAGAATTTTCCCCGATTCTATTCGAGGTTTTGAAACAGGTACTATTTTTGATCTGATAAGGACTATACCTGGTGTGCAAGTTTTGGTAGATGCTAGCTCGAAACAATTCGCAATCATTCGAAGCGGAAGGAATGCACCTCTATATTTGGTTGATGGAACGCCAACAACCCTAGACTATGTTAGAGCTTTGCCAATTTTTGATGTATTGTTCGTTGATGTTCTTAAAGGTGGAGGCGCGGCTATCTATGGTTCGCGCGCAGACGGTGGGGTCATTGCCGTTTATACCCGAAGAGGGGAGAATTTTGAGGTTCGTGAAAAAAGATCTCCCGGTGTCACCAATGTCACTATTACCGGCTTCTACAAAACCCGGGAATTCTACGTGCCTAACTATAGCTTTGTGCGGCCTAAACATCAAAAACCTGATTATCGCACCACTTTGTATTGGGAACCAAACATTCAGGTAAAAGAAGAACGGACAAAATTGAACTTTTATACCGGAGATACCGAAGGAAACTATACGATACGCGTAGAGGGTATTACCGATGATGGAAGGCCCGTTAGTACATTGTACAACTTCAATGTTGAAGAAGATTGACTTTTGATCAATACCTCTAAATGGCCGTGCTAAATAAAAGATATCAACAAAAAGAGGTGTCTAAAAAGTGCTTCCAAACACTCTTCTTTTCTAATTACAAACATGGTTGTTCTTCATTCTTTGGCTCCGAATATATCACAATACCGATACGGTTGGGGTCTTCGATAGCAAAACTGCCGCACAAGAAAATTAAATCGAGAATAAGTAAAAGAATTCACTGAATTTTTCAATTACGATACTGCCAAAAGTATTCAGGTATCAATCGAAAATTTGCTACTTTATAGGTCTTGAGCTCATACTTAAAACCTCTACCGGTAAGGATTAATCCATGGCCATAGGTGCTAGAAAACTTAGAAAAATAACTTTTTTTTAAGGAATACGATTACAGTAATTGTCTAATGTTTTGTATATTTAATTAAACACTTATGCAAGATATCAATGATAGATTTTGATAAACGTTCTATTTTTTTTTCCTTGGTACTCTTGTTGTCTTTCATTTTGCAGGTTTCTGCCCAAGAAAATAAGAAGTTTAGGAACATGTTGGGTAAACTTGCCACCTACACCACTATTAACACGCCGGAAAAAGTCTATTTACAGACCGACAAAGATCTTTATACCAATGGAGAGACTATTTGGTTCAAAGCTTATTTACTGGACGGGGTGAGCCATATTTTCAGCGGTAAAAGTCGCGTAGTCTATGTTGAGCTTGTCGATTGGAACGGCGCCGCAGTATCACAACTTAAATTATTTGTTGGGGCCAATGGAGTTTCGGGCGATATTAGTCTTCCGAATAAAATCAAGGAGGGTACGTATCTGCTGCGTGCTTATACTAGATTTATGTTGAATGATCAAGAGCCTCTTTTTTTTCAAAAAGAAATTAGTATTTGGGCCCAACGACAAAATTCAAACGATAACCCTAAAAAGAAATCCAGAGAGAAAAAGACAAGAAAAGAGAAAGCTCAAAAAGAGGTAATTGAATTGGGTACAAGAAGGCCTGTTGTTCAGTTTTTTCCAGAAGGAGGCGATTTGGTAACCGGTCTTAATTGTGTTTTGGGCATAAAAGTCACAGATGGAAAAGATAACGGCATTGCGTTAGAAGGTAAAATTTTTGATCAAGACAATAATTTGGCCGCTGTATTCCGAAGTTATAATTTTGGCTTGGGGCGGGCTTATTTTAAAGTAGAGCCAAATAAAAGCTATCGTGCTGAAATTCAGATTGAGGGTAAAACTGAACGATACGATGTTCCAGAACCCCTTACTAAAGGATACGGTCTTCAAGTTGTCAATATGGGGGATTATTTCCGTATTCGAGTTTCTACCAATATTGACAAGGGCCTAAAAGGTTCGCTCTTATTAGGCCACCTTCGCGGCGATGTGATTCTGAAACAGGCACTGAACAAAAAAAATGAAACTGTTTTTACACTTAAGCTATTGGCTTCAAAACTTCGTGACGGCATTGCCCACTTTACGTTGTTCGCACCCAACGGAGAACCCGTTTGTGAACGTCTCATCTTTGTCGAGAACCCCAAAAATAATTTAAAGCTTTCGTTGGTAACAAATCGAACCGACTACAACTTACGCGACAGGGTAAATATTGATTTGAGTGTTCTCGATGATAAGGGAAAGCCCGTCGATGGTGATTTTTCGATGAGCGTAGTTACCAGAAATGGAGTAAAAAACAAAACAGAAAATATAAAAAGTTGGCTATTGTTAAATTCCGATTTGGGTGGGACTATTGAAAATCCGAATTTTTTTTTCGAGGAGAATATAAAAGGCCAAAAGTATCTGTTGGATATGCTTATGCTCACCCACGGTTGGCGAAGGTTTGCTTGGCGTTCATTTAAGGCGCCCGGAGTGTCCAAAGAGTTGCCTATTTCCCCAGAAAAGGGAATTATCATAAGTGGAAGTACTACGGCCTTTAACAATCGTTACCGGCCCAAAAAAGCGCTTACTACACTGAATATCTTGGCACAAGATATTCACCAGTCAGAAGAAACGACCAATGCACAGGGCAAATTCAGTTTCGGCCCCTTCTTTTTCCAAGACAGTGTTGAGACGATAATAAACGCGAAAGGTTTATCGGGCGGTAAGAAAAATGATACGCAAACTGCGATTTATTTGGATCCGCCTTTCCCGAAATTGCTGGTCAAGAATACCGCAAAGCGTTCGATAGCCCAAATGACGACAATCTATGCGAAACCTTATCTCGAAAAGGCCAAACTTAAAAAATTGACTGATTTTAAATATGACAAAAAGGTTACCAAGTTAAAAGAGGTTGTGGTAAAGTCAAGAACAAAATCAAGGGAAGAACTGATCAATGAAGAGCTCAACTCAAGAACATTACATGGCCAGCCTCGGGTCAGGCTTTTTCCGGACTCCATTCCATGGATACAAAATGGTGTTAATAACGTGCTACAGATTCTTAGGCTTGTGCCAGGGGTTCAAGTTTTTGGGGCCTTTCCCAATAATCAAAGCGTACAAATTAGAGGATCGGTAACGGGTGGTCCCTTTTTCTTGCTTGATGGTATTCCGGTATCTCTAGACCTTATTCAAAATATACCGGTTTTCGATGTTTTGTTTGTCGATGTACTACGGGGGCCCGAAGCGGCAATTTATGGTGGCCGTGCAGGTAATGGTGTTGTGGCCATTTATACCAAAAGAGGTGATGATTTTTCGGGCATACAAAAACAGTATCCAGGTGTGGCCAACTTTTTTGTTCCTGGGTTCTACAAAACAAGGGAATTCTATTCACCGAACTATGCTATTTCAGAGCCTGACCATAAGAAACCGGATTACCGCACCACACTCCATTGGGAGCCGAACATCGAAATCAAGCAGAAAGATAGTGCCGAAATTCAATTCTATACCGGTGATACCGATGGGGAATATTTGATACGTGTCGAGGGCATTACCTATGATGGAAGGCCTGTAAGCGGGTATCAGAGCATCAGTGTAGTCGATGAAGATACCTCGAAGCTCTAAGTAGTTCGAATCGGACCGGCGCTCGGTTTTGTTCTCGTTATATAGTTTACTATATTTAAATATAGGCAGCAGTAATGAACAGTACTTCAATCAAGAATTAATCGTTAAGAAACCCATACATCACATTTTCCGGAGCGTTCACCTAGCGATAGGCTTCATATCCCTTCTTATAGTAAACGGTCAGCAAAAAGTTTCCGATTTCGACCCTGGGGCCGCTTATGAACAACATATATCATATCAAGGTCTGGAAAAGGCCTATGTACATACCGACAAGAATTTCTACGCGACCGGGGAAACAATATGGTTCAAAACCTACTTGGTCGACGGCACTACACATCGCAAGAGAGACCGAAGCCGGTTAGTTTATATCGACCTCCTGAACGAGGGTGACAGCCTTTTCGCAAGAAAAAAATTATATGTGGAGAATTTAGGTACAAACGGTGAGATTACCCTTGATAAAAAACTTCAACAAGGCACCTATACCCCACGCGCATATACGCACTATATGCTTTATGTTGGCTAATCAAATAGTTTTTGTCGATGTTCTAAAAGGTACGAGAGCGGCCATTTATGGTTCTCGTGCATCAAATGGTATTATCGCCATTTACACCCCTGGCACCCTTAGGATACCTCCAGAACCACAAGCGGTACCCAATGTCGATGGTTTCAAGATCGCCGGGTTTTCGAAGGTCAGGGAGTTCTATTCGCCAGATTATGGTATGCCTAACGATGTTCATCAAAAACCCGATTACCGAACCACCCTGCACTGGGAGCCGTTTGTGGCAATGGATGGCCAACGGGGCAAATCGGTCTCGTTCTACACCGGGGATAATTTGGGGCTCTACGTCATAGAGGTAGAGGGGCTGGCCACTGACGGAAGGCCTGTAAGCGGGTTTCACACTATTAGGGTAACCGACGATGCGTCGAAACTTTAAAAAGGTGTAACCGACCCAGCGGTCGGTACTATTCTTTTATGTAGTTTACTTCGATTCAAAAAGAACAGACTAGACGTTGTATTTCATCGATAAAGTCCTTTTAAATCAATGGTTAATGGCATCCACAGTAAATCTCAGACCCTGCGGTCGGTTATCAACAGTTCGATATCACGGTTCAAACCATAATAAAACGTCTTTTTTAGATAAACTCGAACAATCTTCGAGGTAGACGAGGGCCTATAATCTAAACCTTGCAAAGGAGGTAAATCCTATTCGATTTTCTGTGTTACGCCCATACACGAAAACCTTTCAAAAGGTTAAAACTATTGCCGGTTTCATGAAATTACTTTAGGTTTAAGTTGTATTCAACTTGTTTCATGAGAAAGCGTTTTAGCACATACGGTTTACTTTTGTTATTTCTATTTTTTTTGCAATCAGCTGCCGCGCAGCAAAACGCTACTTTTGAAAATATCGTTGGTAAGTTGACCGCATACGTTTCCGATGAAAGTCCGGAAAAAACCTATGTTCAAACAGATAAGGATTTTTATACCAACGGCGAGACCATTTGGTTCAAGGCCTACCTTCTAAATGGGATAACCCATACCAAAAGTTATAAAAGCAACGTACTATACGTAGAGCTCGTGAGCGCTACCGATAGTATCATTGCCCAACGAAAACTTTATGTAAAACAAACAGCCACAGCAGGTGAAGTCAAGCTCCCTGAAAGAATGGAACAGGGCATATACGCTTTACGGGTGTACACTCAATATATGCTGAACGATGAAAAACCTGTATTCCATGAGAAAAAAATATCGGTCGTAGCATTAGACGTTCGAGAGAATAGTACTTTGGAAACTTTCAACAAGAACAAACTTCAAGAGCTCAATCCTAAAAAAATAGGCCGCCCAAATCTTCGATTCTTTCCCGAAGGAGGGCATTTGGTCAATGGGATAACAAGTATCGTTGGGATAAAAGCGACCGATGAAAATGGAACAGGTATTTCCCTGCAGGGTACCATTGTAGACGAGGAAGATAATTTAGTAGTCGTTTTCAAAACTTTTGACTTCGGCTTGGGAAAACTTAATTATACCCCGGAAAACGGGAAAACCTATTTTGCGCGTATTGTAATCGATGGTAAGGAAAATAAATATGCTATGCCCGTGCCAATGGCAAAGGGGTATACGCTCAATGTCGTTAATCATGATACCCATATAATTATCAAAGTAGCCACCAATTTTGAAAAAGGTTTAAAGGGAACTTGGTTATTAGGGCATCTTCGAGGCCGTTCCTTCATTAAACGGAAAATAAACTCGGCCAATAGCACCTATTCGATTAAATTTTCCCCAAAAGATTTATCCGATGGTATTGCCCATTTTACCGTTTTTACCGAAAACGGAGAACCTTTGTGTGAACGGCTCGTATTTGTGGACCATCCTGAAAATGATATTGTTGTTTCGGGCAAGACCTCGTCCGTAGCATATTCAAAAAGGGACATGGTCAGCTTAAAAATAACCGGTAAAGATACAAAGGGGAATCCCGTTTTGGGCACTATAGGCGTAAGCGTCGTTTCGGAAAACAGTACCTCGCAACCGCAAACGTCAAATATTAAAAGTTGGTTGTTGCTTAACTCGGATATCGGCGGTACGATACCTGACGCCGACTTCTTTTTCTATCCTTACAATAAATCCGCCCCTTATTTACGCGATGCCTTGTTACTGACCCATGGATGGCGTCGTTTTGTTTGGAAGGATATGTATCTTGATAACCTGAGCAAGAAAAAGCCCCTTGAACCGGAAGTCGGTATTATGATAAACGGCAGAACCACTTCCTTCCACAACCAATATCAACCTAAAAAAAGTAAGGTGAAATTGAGCATTCTTGGGAAGAGCGTTTTCCAAGATTTTAAAATGACGAATGCCCAGGGCCATTTTAGTTTTGGGCCATTTGTCCTAAAGGATTCCGTAGAAGTACATCTGAAGGCCGACCCGATAATCGAATCAAAAAAGAAACGGGACAATGAGCTGGCCATTTATATAGATTCTCCCATCACAAATACGCCTATCAGAAAAAAAATCATTTCCGGGGGCACTACACTTCAATTGAAAGTTGACGAGGCATATCTTACATCGGTGTACAAAAAAAAGATGACCGATTTTAAATACGACCCTAAGGTAACACAGTTGGAAGGCACAACAGTAACTGCAAAAAAGAAGACTCGGAAACAAATTGTTGATAATGAAATTAGGAGCATTACATTGTATGGTGATCCAAGCAGTCGTATTTTTCCCGACTCCATAACAGGCTCAGAAGCGCTCAGCGTTTTTGACCTTTTAATGGGTGCTCCCGGTGTCCAAGTTTATGGAACTTACCCCAATCAAATGGCTATAATTACGCGTCACAAACCATTAGGTGGTACACCTCTTTTTTTAATTAATGGCATTATTACAGATATTAGAACAGCCAACACCCTAATGGGCGTTGAAATTGCCTTCATAGATGTTTTAAGAGGAGCCAATGCAGCTGTTTATGGAGTAAGAGGAGCAAGTGGCGTAATTTCCGTTTACACCCATGTTGGCCCGTTCAATGCCAACAAATTAAATCTTAACAACGGTAGCCCGGAAAAATACCCAAATTTCAATAATTTTAAAATCAATGGATTTTCCAAAGTAAGGGAATTCTATAGCCCTGACTACGCTGTACCCAAACCGGAACACCGCCGCGAAGACTATAGGACCACGCTCTACTGGGAGCCAAATTTACAGCTTGATCAAAATGGGGAATCGAAAATAGATTTTTTTGCCGGCGACAATTTAGGTGCCTATCATATTAAAATAGAAGGAATTACGGATGATGGTAGACCGTTTCATACCCTAGAACGGTTTGAGGTAGAAACCAGCCAATAAGTCAACTATTGTATTTTGTAGTATTTCATCGGGAGCAATCTCACGATAAATCACATACTGCCCCGATTGGTTAACCTTCGGTTGAAAAGGTATGTACAGCGCTCTGATGTTGGTGAATTGTTCCATCGAAATCGTTCCTGAATCATTTCTACTTGACATAAATATTCTGCTCTACCGGTAAAATAGCGGAAATATGAAAACCGACTCCCCGGTCAGTTTCATTTCCTTTGCACCATTTGCTTTCTGGAAAATCAATGGATTATAAGGTGTATTTCATCGATTAAGTACGCTATTTGCTTCGTGGCATCGATAAACGGAAGTTCAACAGACCGATTAGTTTGTAAAAACCTTCACCAAACCAATCGAATGCTTTTCTTAACCGTAAGGGATGCAAAGTTTTCGCAAAGGGCCAAGGGTAGAGGAACATAATTTCTTAGTGTACTTTGTGCCTTCCTTTGCGAACTTTGCAGTTAGATAGAGATTCCCGCCTTCGCGGGAGAGCAAAAAAAATGTATTTATTCATATCGCCTCAAACAGTTTCCCGGGTAACGGCCGAATCACTCCTTTCATTTCCATATTCAAAAGAGTCGATGACACCTTGAAAATAGGTAATTGGCATTGCAAGGCGATACTATCCAATAATTGCTTTCCATTTTTCTGCAAATAGGAATAAATAGATTGTTCGGTAGTATCCAGTTCTACAAAAAGTTGTTTTTGAACTGTTTTGGTTTCCTTTTCTTCGACATTCCAATCCAACAGATACACCAAATCGGCCGCAGAGGTGAGCATATGCGCCTTTTGCTGTTTGATCAAGTTGTTGCACCCGGTACTGTATTTATCCTGGGCTCGTCCCGGTACGGCAAAAACATCGCGATTGTAGCTATTAGCAATGTCTGCGGTAACCAGACTACCTCCTTTTTCAGCGGATTCTACAACTACCGTCGCTTCGCTCATACCGGCAATAATCCGGTTGCGTTTTAGAAAATTCTCCCGATCGGGATTGCTGCTACTCCAAAACTCCGTGAAAAACCCTCCGTTTTCCTCCACATCATTGACGTATTTGGCATGTACTTTCGGGTAGATTTGGTTGAGTCCGTGTGCCAAACAACCGATAGTCTGTAAGCCGTGCTTTACGGCCGCTTTTTGTATCGCAATATCAACACCATAAGCGAATCCGCTTACGATAATGGGGTTAAAGGGTGCGATATCTTCAATAAATTTTTCGTAAAAGGCCATTCCATAACTGGTGATATTGCGCGTACCTACCACACTGATGATCTTACGGCCCTGCAAATCGATGTTACCCATTTTAAAAAGAAGAACGGGACTATCGATACAGTGTTTTAGATAAGTAGGATAGTCGTTATCCATAAAATAGGAAAAACCGATATCGTTCTTTTGAATGAATTCGCACTCCGCTTCGGCCGCTTCTCGATGTTCGCTATCGTGTAGCCCTTGAAGCGTATAGGTGCCAATACCGTCGATTTTCAGTAATTGTGACTTTCTATCACTAAAAATAGCTTCCGGGCTTCCGCAATGCGCAACGAGTTTTTTAGCCGTTACATCGCCGATATTGGGAATGTTTTGCAGTCGCAATACCGCAAGCAATTCATTTGCAGTCATTTATCTTTGAATCAAAGTTATCCACAAAATACATAAAATATAATGTTAATAAAAAGTTACACCATACCTGTTTTAGTGCTCTATTTTTTATAAAATTTGTGATGGATGGGATTAGAACACTATATCAAAGATTTACTGTACCGCTACAATTGTGTGGTCGTACCTGGATTCGGGGCTTTTTTGACCCAGCAAAAGTCGGCAGTTATCCATGAAAGCACCCATACTTTTTACCCTCCGATAAAAACCGTTTCGTTCAATCAGCAATTGGTTTCAAATGATGGCTTGTTGGTTTCCTATGTTGCCGAGGCCAAAAAAGTTTCTTTTGAGGAAATGCTGAAGCAAGTGAACGAAGAGGTAATCGATTGGAAATCTCGTTTAGAAAAGGGAGAGCACCTTAAATTTATTGATATCGGATCGCTTTGGTCGGGTACAGAAGGCAAAATACAGTTTCAGCCTTCGGGAAGCGTAAACTATTTAACCTCTTCCTTCGGAATGTCTTCCTTTGTTTCCGCTCCGGTAACGCGGGAAGTGTTAAAAACCGAAGTGGCCGAGCTCGAAGAAAAGATTCCGTTCACTTTTACGCCCGAAAAAAAGGAAACCCTGATACTGGGGCCCTACTTGAAATATGCCGCTGTTGTTTTACTCGCGCTTACAACAGGTTTTGCAGGATACCAATACTACATGGCCAATCAAAATAATCAGCAACTAGCGCGCGAAGATGCTCAAGAGCAAGTTTCAAAACGCATTCAAGAAGCTACTTTTTTCGATACCGATCCTTTAAAGCTGCCTACGATTACCTTAAAAACTTCCAAGAAAGCCGTAACCAAAAAGGTAGGCCAAAAAATACATCATATTATTGCGGGTGCCTTTCAGTACCGTAACAATGCCGATAAAAAAATACGACAATTAGAAAGTCGCGGTTATAACCCCTCTTATATTGGCACAAATCCGTTCGGACTCTATCTCGTTGCATACGATAGCTTTACTGATGCCGACAAGGCCCTAGTAGCCCTCCGTGAAATCAAACTTTCACAGAAAGATGCCTGGTTGAAGTCGGTGAGGTAAAAAGTACGAAGCAGAAATTCAAAACTCCAATCAGAAAAAATTCTTAGGTCGGAGACGGGAGACAAAAAAACTAAACCCCTTCAACTTATACGCTTGTCTTCACCATCAGTTAACCCACAGAAATCCATTATCAAAAAGTTTAGCGTGCAAGTTCTAGAAGCTACACGGTCTTTTCTCCTTTTCCTCATAGGCATCGTATCTTTGCACAAAATTTGATGTATGCAGGCCAAAAATCCCAGTGATTCTAGAACTACGATGACCGATATGGTACTTCCTAGTGAGACCAATCCGTTAAACAATCTTTTTGGAGGTGAACTTTTGGCCCGTATGGACCGTGCCGCAAGTATTGCAGCACGTCGACATAGCAGACGAATTACCGTTACTGCATCGGTAAATCACGTGGCCTTTAACCAGTCGGTGCCTGTAGGTAGTGTTTTGACCGTGGAAGCCGCCGTTTCACGCGCTTTCAAAACTTCGATGGAAGTCTATATTGATGTATGGATGGAAGACCGGTTCAGCGGCGAACGGTCAAAGGCGAACGAGGCCATCTTTACCTTTGTAGCCGTAGACGAGACTGGAAGACCTACCGATGTACCTGCACTTGAGCCAGAAACCGATCTTGAGAAAGAACGTTTTGAAGCCGCATTACGGAGAAAACAGTTGAGCTTGGTGTTGGCCGGCAAGATGAAGCCGAACGAGGCTACGGAGTTACGGGCGCTTTTTATGGGAGCTTAAAAAGCAAAACTATCCGGATCAGGACCACTACGTTTGCCCCTCTCTAAACTATCTAAATAGTCCATATCTTCTTTAGAAAGTTCAAAATCAAATACAGCGGCATTTGACCATATCCGTTTTTCATGAACCGACTTGGGAATAGTGACTACCCCTTTTTGTAAGTTCCATCGAAGAATGATTTGAGCTTTCGATTTATTGTATTTTTCTGCCAAAGCATCACAAAAATCCAGTTCAAAGAGTTTCCCCTGCATAAAAGGCGACCATGCTTCGTACTGAATTCCTTTTGAATGGCAAAAATCGATCAAACCTTGTTGTACCAAATAGGGGTGGAACTCCATTTGATTCACCATAGGTACAATTTCGGCCGTCTCCAGCAAATCTTCCAAGTGGTGGTGCATAAAATTGCTTACCCCAATGGCACGAATGCGTTTCTCTTTGTATAATTTTTCCAAAGCTCGCCAAGTATCCTTGTACTTCCCAGCAACTGGCCAATGAATGAGGTAGAGGTCGAGATAATCTAAATTCAGGCGTTTTAAACTAGCTTCAAAAGCCTTTAAGGTACTTTCGTAGCCTTGATCGGTATTCCAGACCTTACTGACTACAAATAGCTCATTTCTCGCGACAGGGCTTTCCGAAATACCACGACCTACGCCTTCTTCATTTTTATAGATGGAAGCCGTGTCAATATGACGATATCCGATTTCTAGTGCATATTTGATAGCATCTACTACTTCTTGCTCGCTATCTGCCTGATAGGTGCCGAGACCTAGATAAGGCATCTCAACATTATTATGGAGTTTAAAGGCGCCCTTGATGTCTGTAATTGTTCTCATATTATTATTTTATACAAAGCCAAAAAGATGCACGACCACTATGCATAGCTGCCGGAGAGACAGGCCTTAGAAACAAAAGCCAAGACCAGATTTTTTATGCTTTGGAAGCAAAAACAATAGAAGCCTGAAACCAGTTTTTAGTCTTGTTTCTTGGCGCTTGGTTCAAGTCTCTAACCTTTCACAACTGATACACCCATTCCTCAGGATTTAATTTTGACGTATTCTGATGCAGGTAAAACTTTAAGCGTGTCCGACCGTTAGACCGATTGGTATAAATATCTCCTAATTCCGCTTTTGCATCTACCCTATCCCCTTTTTTGACATAAAGGGTAGAAAGGTTATAGTAGGTGCTGATAAAGTTGCCATGCTTCAGCTGTACCGCCTTGTTCCCTCCAGGAATGGAAAGAATAGCGATGACCTCTCCCCTAAAAATAGCCCTGGCCTTGGCTCCCGCATCGGTCGTTATGATTACTCCGTTACTCTGGTGCTTGATCCCAGGATAAATAGCATCACTATAGACCCCGAAACCTTGGCTCTTGAATCCTTTTTCTACGGGCCAAATAAGTCTGCCCTTATTGGCCGTAAAACTGTTCGCTACGATAGCGGCTTCGGGGGTCAACAAAAATTTACTGGGGTCATCACTTTTCTTACCCGCCTCTTCATTTGCTTTATTCGCGGTAGCAATGGCTTCACGTATAAGACGCTCTATATCTTGGTCTATACGTTTGGCCTGATTCTGTTTGTCGCGAATTTGCGATGCATATTTTGTTTCGTTTTTACGAATAGACCCTAAGAGCTTTTGTTGTGTGTTTTTCTCGGTCGTCATCTCTTTCTTTGCGCTCCGATTTGCCGCGATCAACCTTTCCTTTTCCTTGCGCTGATCGGTCAGGTCTATGTTCAGTTCCGTCAGTTCATCTGTCTTGACAACGATCTTTTCCCCTTGTTGCCTACGAAAGTCGGTGTATTGTTTAATGTACTGCATACGCTTAAACGCTTGAAAGAAATTATCGGAAGACAACAAGAACATCAACTTGCTTTGCTGTATTTTGCTCTGATATCCTTTTTGGATCATCGTCGCATAGTCTTCTTTCAAAGCGGTCAACTCTGATTTCAAATCTGAAATAGCGTTGATATTCGAGTTAATTTTTCGATTGAGCAGATTCGATTGCTTATTCGTCACATTGATCAATTGTTCACGCACCCTAATCTTGTTCTCAAGTGCTTCCATTTGGTCCAAAACATTGCCGCGTTCTTCCTTCTGGGCGAACAACAAGTGATTGATCTGCTCGATTTCCTTTTGCAACTGTTCTCGTTTGGCCTCCAAGGCTTCCTGCTCATCGGCCTGCGCAAAGAGTGGGTTCTCTGCCAAGCAGCAGAAAATGATAAGAACTAAAGTATATATCCTACTAACGCGCATCATCCTTTAAAATAATCTCTTTAAACCCGCTCGGTATTTTATAAGGGAAGTTAAGCTGTTGATTGAATTCAATATTCCGGTATTCGATATCCACTGTATTTCGTTCGTCACCATCAATGGCGGCTACAGCTATCTGTTGCGGCAGAATCCATTTATTGATTTTTTGATAATCGGTATAGTTGACCTCTAAAAGCCGTTTCTTTAGCGGTTGTGACAACTGTTGCGATGCCATTTTAAAGTTTTCGGGCTCGATTTCAAAGAGCACTTTGAATAGCTCCATCGCCTTCTTAGGCTTCAATTGGTAATCGCCATTTACCATCGATGCATCATATTTAGCCGTTTTCAAATCGAACAAGGCCTCGCCAAGTAGTAAATTTTGTACTTGGCCAAAATCAAGTTCAGTACCCAAAAAGTTACTTAAATACGCAAAATCACCATCGAAATATTCGTTCTGTAGCTTGTTATAAAAGCTCACCCGGCCTGGCGTAATATAGGCCTTGACCATGCCAAAAGGGGCACTGATCCAAATGGCCTTGTCCTTTTCCATACGTAGACTTACGGAAACTCCCTGAGAAGATTCTCCATCAGAGTAGTCGATACGCATCTTGCCACTCAACGTCTTGAAGTTTAAAGCGTTTTGATAGTGTGTTCGGATGATGACCTTTGCCGAAAGATTTTCATCTATGGTTCCATCGGTCAATACCTTCCTTGATTTGCAGGAAAGTGCCAGCGTAGAAAATAGAACTAGTGCAATAAAGCGTGAGGTAACATGAAATCGTATCGCCATAATCGTAGAAAAGGTTTCTAAAACCCAGGTTTTATCTTACGAAGATACATATTTGCCTTGACTGAATTGTTAAGGGAATTATAAGCGTCAGAAAGCTCTTGATAGAATTTGTTGGCCAAAGAAACATCGCCCAGCATGTAATCAAGACCTGTTTCAAGCATTTCGATGGCCTCTAGGTGCTTTGAGTTTTTGTTCAGCGCATAGCCTTGAGCGTAATATAAAAAAGGCTGTGAAGGGTAGCTTTCTAATGCTTCTTCGGAAACCTGCTGAAGTAACAAAAGGTCATTCGCTCCCAAAAAACCTTGAATACGTGTTTTATATTGATCGAAGGAGTTGGATTCCTCATCATCATCTGTAGCATCGACCGAAAATGAACTGCTGGTTATCAAAGCTTGCTGTTTTTCAATGGAGTCGTTGATTTTTGAGGAAAGGTCAGCTGTAAAGTTCGATTTCTTAGCCCCCTTTAATATGGATAGGGCAGTTTGATACTCTTTTTTTTTAAAATAGATCAGCGCTAGATTTTCATTGAATTTCGGGTATCCAAAAGGAAGCTCTGTTCTTACGTTTTCAATGGATTTACCTTGTTTTCGAAGAATTTCTACAAAGGTGTCCGCATACCAGAGGTTTTCGGGCTCGGAGGTCAAGGCGGTCAAAGCATATTCTTCAGCGAGCGGATACTGTTTTTCCTTAAGATAGACTTTCGCCAGTTCATGATCGACGACCCGGTTCTCAGCATCTAAGCGTTTGCATTCCAATAAGAGGTTTATGGCCCTGTCATAGTTTTCGATTCCTTTCTGTTTAAGGGCCTCAAAAAAGTTTTCTTGAAAATCGTCGGAATAGTCTTCTAAAAAGACTTCTGCGCTTTCTTCAACATCGATATCCGGAGTTGGTTCTTGGGCGTAAGTAGGTATTAGGAGTAATCCAATGAAGCAAATAAATATGGAAAGTGTTTTGTGCATTATTTTGAGTGTCTCAATTTATTGGGAGAAACCCCTCCGCCTAAAGGCACCTCCCCTTGAAAATAAGGGGAGGACCTTATTAATTCATTTTTTCGCCAATTACATCCTTCTACTTTTGAGTGCGAGTTCGAGGGGTCTATTTCACCCCGGTACTCCCAAATCCTCCCTCTCCACGTGAAGTTACAGACAATTCTTGAACCTCAATCCAGTCTGCACGTTCATGTTTAGCGATAACCAATTGGGCAATACGCTCGCCATTTTCAATAGTAAAAGATTCGTTGGACAAATTGACCAAAATTACTCCTATTTCGCCGCGATAATCGGCATCTACCGTTCCGGGTGCATTTAGCACGGTTATTCCCTTTTTGGCCGCTAAACCGCTTCTCGGACGAACTTGTGCCTCAACACCGATCGGAAGCTCAATAAATAATCCTGTTTTGATGATAGCACGCCCTAAAGGTTGTAACGTAACGGATTCGGAAATATTGGCTCTTAGGTCCATTCCCGCAGAAGCCCCGGTTTCGTAGTGTGGGACTTTGTGGCTCGATTTGTTAATGATGTTGATTGTCATTTCTTTGGTTTTTGGCAGGGTACTGGGCATAGGATGCTGGGTGTCTTACAGCATCGGGCATCCGTCATCCCACCTTTTTATACTTTTTTCTTTAAAAACACCTGTCTCAATTTATCATTCTCCAACTTGTAGACCAAGCCCAAGAAGAACAAAAGTAGCACACTGCCGACGATTAAATTCCTATTGAAAACATAAAAGGACAAGGCGGAAAATAAAATGGAAATGCCCAGATAAAAGATAATCTTTCGAAAATTATAGGGTACGGGGTATCTTGATTTACCCAAGTAATAGGATAGCACCATCATACTGCCATAAGCCAAGACCGTTGCAATTGCAGAGGCCATATAGCCAATTTCGGGAATAAAAGCATAATTTATACCGATAGTTATAATCGCGCCAATAACCGAGATAAAAGCCCCATAGCGCGTTTTATCAGTGACTTTATACCACACTGAGAGGTTATGGTAAATGCCCAAGAAAAAACTGCCCAAAAGAATTAAGGGGACCACCGACATGGCCTCCCAGTAATCTTCATCAATAAATAGCGCTTTCAAAACATCGGCAAAAACCACAACGGTCAACAAAATGATACTTCCGAGAACCACAAAATAATTGGTGATCTGCGCGTACGCCTTTTGTGGGTTTTCGGTACCTGCATGACTGAAGAAGAAAGGTTCGATACCCATGCGAAAAGCAGTAGCGAACAAGGTCATGAACATGCCCAGTTTATAGCAGGCGGCGTACATTCCCGTTTCGCTTTCGGCGATATCTTCTGGTAACAATCGCTCCAACAAAATCCTGTCGAATACTTCATTGATTGTAAATGCGATTCCAGCCACCAAGACTGGCCAGGCATAGCTCATCATGCGTTTCCACAAATCTATGTCAAAAACATATCGGGCTCTTAGATATAGGGGTAACATTAAAAATAGGGTAATTGCACTTGCCGCCAAGTTGGAAATGAAGATATAGGAGATTTCAAAATCCGGTCTGTACATCCAGCCTAAGAATGCATCGGGATTTTCTTCTATCATCTTTGGCAGCCACAGTAAGAAAAATAGGTTAAGCCCAAGGTTAATAGCAACGTTCGCAATCTTGACAAGCGCATAATTCATTGGTTTTTCATTCGCGCGTAGCCAAGCGAAAGGAATAATAACAAATGCATCCAAAGCCAATATTGCAATGGAATAACGAATAAACCGGAGGTCGATTCCGGTGGCAGTCGCCATTGCTTTTTGAAACAATAAGGCGATAATTACAAAAAGTAACGTCGTCCCTAAAATAGATATCAATGAAGTCGAAACGACCTTTTCCTTGTTTTCATTTTTACTGTAGAATCGAAAAAAAGCAGTTTCCATACCATAGGCAAGAAACACGTTGAATATGGCAATCCAAGCAAATATTACGCTCACCTTACCGTAACCCGCAGTTACTAAGATGCCCGTATAAAGTGGTAGCAAAAGAAAGTTAAGCATCCGCGGGAGCACCGTGGCCAGACCGTAGATGACCGTTTGCTTAAAGAGTTTTTTGAGCGGATTCAATACCTATACGAATTAGAAACCAAAAGTACCTATTTAAGGGGATGTGGCAAAGTAAAGCCTCGCTAGCTAAATTTAACTGCCTCTGGGCAGAGCCTATGAGGTAACTAAACTACAAAAAGGTCAAATTCCAAAACAAAAAGTGGCGATACCCCTCTGGGGGATCAAACCTGGAAAATTAAAGTAGTTTACCGCTCATTTTTCGCAACTACGGTAGGATAGGAAACCTTGGGGTTCTGTTGAATACCATTTATCTTATAGTACTTCACTTTTTCATTACTGACATAACTGATTACAGCCTGTGTCCCGGTAAGTTCAAATGGGAAAGGCTCATAATCCATTTCAGTGGGAACTATGCTTGCAGTATCTTCTTTGATAGCGCCTGGCCCGAATTCCGCTATCGCCACGTTGCCTACTTCAATAAGTCTAATTTCAAGGGACGTCATTTTACCCTTATGGTACAAATTTTTAAGTATCGCCTTGTCATTGTCCAAACTAAGCAAAGGTACAATGACCTCATACCCCATCTTTTGGGCCTCGCCTTCTATCACCCACTTTTGGGCATAGGTCTCACCTAAAGTAAATGGTGCGGTTGCCTCCAGTTTTTTAACGGACGAACAACCCCATATAACAAGTATGGATAGTATAAAAATAGTGCTGCTTTTCTTCATGTCGGTTTTCTTCAGAACATCCCGGCATACATATGTATGAAGTCGGAGAAGGGACTATTTCATTCCCCATCTTGAATATTCATTCTTTGCATAGCCCACAAGGCGAAAAGAAATGCCATAAGCAAAAAGATAGCCGCCAAGGTATATGGTGCCCCTGGAAAGTAAATAGACCCCTCTGGGCGAATAAAGAAATAAAAGACAGGAGAGAATATCAATTGTCCAAGAATAGCAGTGATACTTACCAAACCTGTAATAGCACCTTGAAGGTTTCCTTGTTCTTTTTGAGATACTTGATTCGAAATAACGCCTTGCACGGTAGGGCCTGCAATTCCGCCAAGGGCATAAGGAATCAAAAAGACATATAACATCCAAGGTTCTGTAGCCAACGAAAAGAGGAACATTCCGACGGTCCATAAGAAAAAACCGAAGATGATGGCATTTCGTTTTCCTAATTTTTTGACGATAACTCCGACCAAAAAGCCTTGAACGATAGCTACCAATAAACCAACGACCATTAATGAGATTCCTATTTCTTTCGGACTCCAATCATAACGTTCAATACCATAATAAGACCATGTAGAAGGTAGGGCCTGCCCCGCCAAATTTGCCAAGAAAAAGGCAAAGATGAGTAGCAACACTCCTTTGTAATTTCTAAGGCTCGCCAATGACACTCCCGGAATCATTTTCAAAACATTAATCGGCCTTCTATTTTCAGGCGCCAAAGATTCAGGAACGAAAAACCATCCGAAAAGAAAATTTGCAAAGGTCAGCCCTGCCGCGATATAGAACGGCAAGCGTATATCAATTTCACCGAAAAAACCACCGATGCCAGGGCCAATAATAAAACCCAATCCGAAGGCTGCCCCAATAAGGCCAAAGTTCTTTGCTTTTTCCTCTTTCGTACTGATATCTGCGATGTAAGCCGAAGCCACTGTAAAACTTGCCCCGGTAATCCCCGCAAGAAACCGACCTATAAAAAGCCAAGTTATTGTAGGTGCCCATGCGTGTATCATATAATCGACACTCAGGCCCAATAAGGCAATCAAGAGAATGGGCCGCCTGCCATATTGATCAGAAATTTCTCCTAAAACAGGTGAAAATAGAAACTGCATTCCTGCGTATGCGGTGGTCAGCCACATACCATAAATAATCGCCATATGAACACCTTCCCCTGTCAATTCCATAATCAAATCAGGAATTATGGGAATAATAATACCAATACCGATAACATCAACGAGAATGGTAATAAAAATAAACAGTAAGGCAGTTTTGTTGGATTTCATAGAACAATTCTGGTCGATAAAAGGGGCAAAAATATGCTTTTAATTCCGGTTCACTTTGAAGCAATAAAAAACCTCACATTGATGTGAGGTTTACAAATTTATCTAATAGTTATATATCAGGCGAATTGCTTAGCTAAGCTCGTAATTACGTTAATTATTCAATGCCTCCGCACCACCAACAATTTCAAGTATTTCGTTGGTAATGGAAGCTTGTCTCGCCTGATTGTATTTTAATTTAAGGTCGTCACGAAGTTCGGTAGCGTTGTCCGTTGCTTTGTGCATAGCGGTCATACGGGCACCATGCTCACTTGCAAAAGAATCTCGGATACCTTTGTACAACTGTGTTTTGAGCGATTTCGGGATCAACTGCTCTACTATTTCGACCTTTGAAGGCGCAAAAATATAATCGGCACCAGAATTTTCACCACCTTCGACAGGAACAATGGGCAAAAACTGCTCGGTCATCACAATTTGTGTCGCAGCGTTCTTGAACTTGTTGTAAACGATATCGATACGATCGTAATTTCCTGAAGTGAACTGTTCCATCAACTCCTCAGCAATCGCTGCGGCATTATCGAAATTTAGATCTTCATACAAACTACTGTGATTGACAATTACAGTTGACTTCTTTTTCAAAAAATCATTTGCTTTCTTACCGATAGCCACAAAATCGACCTGTTTTCCAGCATAGGTTTCATTTGCCAGAAGGGTAACTTGTTTTAAAATGTTGGAATTAAAAGCCCCTGCAAGTCCTCTGTTCGAAGTAATCGCAACGACCAATACTTTGTTGACTTCACGGTTATCGGAATACTTGCTTCCTGAATCGGCATCTAAACTGGCGCTTAGGCTTTGCAATAATTCCGTCAGCTTATCCGCATAGGGCCGCATGGCGGTAATTGCATCTTGGGCCTTCTTCAACTTTGCAGCCGATACCATTTTCATGGCACTCGTAATCTGCATGGTCGATGATACCGATGCGATTCTGTTTCGTATTTCCTTAAGGTTCGCCATTATTTCTAGTATTTAGTGCTACGTACTACGTAATTTATATCGCTGATATAATTCTTACTTAGTACGTAGTACTCGGTACAGAATACTTTATACTAACTTCTATATTTTCCGGAAAGATCTTTTGCCACAGCTGTCAGGGTATCGGTTACCTCATCGGTCAGTTTACCTGACTTCAAGGTATCCAATACTCCTCGATGCTTTGCATTAAGAAATTCCAAAAACTCTATTTCGAATTCTTTTATTTTTTCTACAGGAACATCACGCAACAAGTTTTTCGAACCTGCGTAAATGATAGCAACTTGATCTTCGACCGTAAATGGGTCGTTTTGTGCCTGTTTTAATATTTCAACGTTACGGCGTCCTTTTTCGATGACGTTCAAGGTTGCAGCATCTAAATCGGAACCAAATTTGGCAAAGGCTTCCAGTTCACGGAACTGCGCCTGATCCAACTTTAAAGTACCAGCCACTTTTTTCATCGATTTTATCTGGGCATTACCCCCAACACGCGATACTGAAATACCTACGTTAATCGCTGGGCGCACCCCTTGGTTAAAGAGATCTTGCTCCAGGAAAATCTGTCCATCCGTAATCGAAATTACGTTAGTCGGAATATATGCGGAAACGTCACCTGCCTGAGTTTCGATTATCGGCAATGCCGTTAACGAACCACCACCTTTTACCATTGGCTTCAACACCTCGGGCAAGTCGTTCATGTTCTGGGCGATTTTGTCATCATTGATAACCTTTGCGGCACGCTCTAACAATCTGGAGTGTAAGTAGAAAACGTCACCAGGATAAGCTTCACGCCCGGGTGGTCTTCTCAAAAGAAGGGATACCTCACGGTAGGCAACAGCTTGTTTTGATAAATCATCATAGATAATCAAAGCAGGACGGCCCGTATCACGGAAATATTCTCCGATAGACGCCCCAGCAAAGGGAGCATATACCTGCATCGGTGCAGGGTCGGATGCGTTGGCAGCAACTATAGTCGTGTATGCCAAAGCTCCTTTGTCCTCTAACATTTGTGCAATTGCAGCAACGGTAGAGGCCTTTTGGCCAATCGCTACATATATGCAGTATACCGGTTCGCCGGCATCGTAAAATTCTTTTTGGTTCAAGATAGTATCGATACAAACAGTCGTTTTACCTGTTTGACGGTCACCGATAACGAGTTCACGCTGGCCTCGGCCGACAGGAATCATCGCATCGATAGCCTTGATACCTGATTGCAGGGGCTCGGTCACTGGTTCCCTAAAAATTACACCTGGTGCCTTACGCTCTAACGGCATTTCATATGTTTCACCCGCGATAGCGCCTTTACCATCAATAGGAATTCCCAAGGTATTTACCACACGGCCAACGATGCCCTCACCTACTTTAATAGAAGCGATTCGTTGCGTACGTTTTACGATAGCACCTTCGCCTACTTCTTTCGAGTGGCCCAAAAGCACCACGCCTACGTTATCTTCCTCCAGGTTCAAAACGATACCTTCGAGTCCGCCTTCGAACGCTACCAATTCACCGTATTGTGCGTTTGATAGCCCGTATACACGAGCGATACCGTCACCTACCTGTAAAACGGTACCCACCTCATCTAAAGTAGCGGTGGCTTCAAATCCTGATAATTGTTTCTTTAAAATTGCCGATACTTCGGCGGCTTTTACTCCTGCCATTTTATAAGACGTTAGATGTTAGACGTTA
>CAZRIE010000033.1:0-38121 GCA_964600075.1 uncultured Flavobacteriaceae bacterium | reverse complement strand
GAATCAATTACGTTTATTTTGATACCTCGATGGCTCTGCCTCGGGGTAGTTCATTTTCATTCTGAACTGAATTATATTCCCGCCACTGTTTTTATCTCACCAATAATCCCGTCTGCAATACCATCGGCCTCTGTTTGACTTTTCGCTTCGGTATAGATTCGGATAATCGGTTCTGTATTCGATTTACGCAAATGTACCCAGTTTTCCGGAAAATCGATTTTAACTCCATCAATAGTAGATATTTCCTCGTTTTGATATTTCTCGGCCATAGCTTTTAAAATACCATCCACGTCTAACCCTGGAGTCAACTGTATTTTCTTTTTGCTCATAAAGTAAGATGGGTAACTGGCGCGGAGCTCGGCCACTGTCCCTCCTCTTTCGGCCATCAACATTAAAAACAAAGCCGTACCGACCAAAGAATCGCGTCCGTAATGGCTTTCAGGATAAATGATACCACCATTACCTTCACCTCCAATAATGGCTTTGTTCGCTTTCATTTTCGTTACCACGTTTACCTCACCTACAGCAACAGCTTCGTAGGTGCCACCATGTTTCTCCGTAACATCGCGCAAGGCTCGTGAAGAGGAAAGGTTTGAGACCGTGTTACCTTTGGTCTTCCCGAGGACATAGTCCGCACATGCCACCAAGGTATACTCTTCACCGAACATTTCGCCGGTATTATCAATAAACGCCAAACGATCCACATCGGGGTCCACGACAATCCCAAAATCGGCTTTTTCTTTTACAACCAGTTCGCAGATATCGCCCAAATGTTCCTTTAAAGGTTCGGGGTTATGTGGGAAATGTCCAGTCGGGTCGCAATACAACTTTATTACTTCGACTCCTAATTCTTCCAATAGCTTGGGAATGGCAATACCTCCAGTTGAATTTACACCGTCAACGACCACTTTAAACTTCGCCCTACGAATTGTATCGGCATCCACTAGAGATAGGTTTAAGACTTCGTCGATATGAATGTCTATATAAGAATCGTTTTTTAGTATGGAACCCAAATCATCGACTTCCGAAAAATCAAAATTCTCGTTTTCAGCGATTTCCAAGATTTTCGCTCCTTGAGCGGCATCTAAAAACTCTCCCTTTTCGTTCAATAATTTTAAGGCGTTCCATTGTTTTGGGTTATGGCTTGCAGTGAGAATAATACCGCCATCCGCCTTTTCCATTGGCACAGCAATTTCTACGGTTGGCGTTGTCGACAAATCAAGATCGATCACATCAATGCCCAGGCCCACCAATGTGGAAACCACTAAATTCTGTATCATCTCGCCTGATAAACGGGCATCGCGACCAATAACCACCTTAAGTTTGTCTTTCTTGGAGTAATCTTTCAACCAAATACCATAGGCAGCTGCAAATTTTACGGTATCTATTGGGGTTAGGTTATCTCCGGGTTTTCCACCAATGGTGCCCCGTATTCCTGAAATTGATTTGATAAGTGTCATCCTATTGTAAAAGTTTTTGCAAATATACAGGTCTGTACTGAATACTATGTTTGCAATTTGTAAATTCGAACTGATGAATTTTCTTGCACATATTTACCTCTCTTTTGGAGATGACGAAATCACCCTTGGCAATTTCATGGCCGACAGCATTAGAGGTAATAAATTCAAGCATTTACCCGCGCGCGTACAAAAAGGTATTCTGCTACACCGCCAAATCGATACATTTACCGACACGCATCCTATTCCCAAAAAAAGCAGTAAGCGCCTTCATAAAAATTACAGTCATTATAGCCGTGTGATCGTCGATATTTTCTATGATCACTTTTTGGCCAAAAACTGGGAACTGTATTCAGAAACACCGCTAGCTATTTTTGTGGAGAATTTTTATGATTTGTTAGAAGATAATTATACAATTTTGCCAGAGGGTGTTAAACGCATGATGCCCTATATGATTGCAGATAATTGGATTTTTAATTATTCCAAAATGGAAGGTATCGGAAAGGTATTGAACGGCATGAACCGAAGAACAAAGAATAAATCTAAAATGAATTTTGCTATTCTTGACCTAGAGGAACATTATGATACGTTTGAAAATGAGTTTACCGATTTTTTCGAGGAACTTCAAGTGTTCTCAAAACAGAAATTTATTTCGCTATAAACTGCGAAAAGTTAAAGAAATCCACTCTATTTTTCGGAATCTGGTAAGCAATCTCGTTCTATTTTTGTAAGCGTTACATCTGAACCTTAGCACCCTACAAAATAAATGAAACATCGGAAAATTCTACTGCTTCTTTTCACCTTAGTTCTTTTTATTCAATGCAAAAAACAACCTGCAACACCGACGGGTCTAGTCGCGGAAAAAGCTATGGTCGTTTCCGCACGTGAAGAGGCGTCTAAAATAGGGATGGAAATCATGAAAAAGGGGGGTAACGCCTTCGATGCAATGGTAGCAACTGAAATGGCGTTAGTAGTGGCCTACCCTTTTGCCGGAAACCTTGGAGGTGGGGGTTTTATGGTCTACCGCAGGGCAGATGGTGGTATCGGTGGCCTCGATTACCGCGAAAAAGCACCCCTTTCGGCACAAAAGGATATGTATTTGGATTCCCTCGGAAATGTTATTCCAGACATGAGCACTAAGGGCGCTACCGCGGTTGGAGTACCTGGAACGGTTGCGGGTATTATTGAAGTCCATAAGAAATTTGGTGCTTTACCCTTGGAAGAAATCTTTGCCCCAGTAATCGCATTGGCAGAAAAAGGTATTGTGGTAACCGAAAATCAGGCCACTCGGTTTGCGAAATATAAAGATTTCATTTTAGAGGCGAATGATAATGTCACCACATTTCCGATAGGCAGTAAAGCTGGCGATACATTGAAATTTCCTGCTTTGGCCCAGACAATGCAACGCATAGTTAAAAACGGGCGCGATGGCTTCTATAAAGGCGAAACTGCAAAAAAACTTACCGCTTTCATACAGGAAAAAGGGGGTTTTATTACTGAAGAAGATTTAGCCAAGTATGAAGCAAAATGGAGGCAACCCATCATTTTCAACTATAAAGACCTAAGAATTATTTCTATGAGCCCACCTAGTAGCGGAGGGGTTACAATGCACCAAATTTTTAAGATGATGGAACCCTATGATGTGGCGGGTTTTGGGCATAATTCAGAAAAGACGATTCAACTGTTTACCGAAGCGTCCCGTCGTGCCTATGCAGACCGTAATTATTATCTGGGCGATCCCGATTTTACCGATATCCCATTGGATGTAATTTTGAGCGATGCCTATTTGAAAGAACGGATGACTGACTTTTCCTTTGACAATGCCACCAAATCTTCTGATATTTGGGAAGGAAGCGTGAAGATGGCGGAAAGTATGGAAACCACCCACTACTCCATCGTCGATGCGGAAGGCAATGCGGTTTCCGCAACAGTCACTTTAAATGGAGCATATGGTTCTAAACTCTATTGCGACGAACTTGGTTTCTTCTTGAACAATGAAATGGACGATTTTAGTTCCAAACCTGGTGTGCCGAATATGTTCGGACTTATTGGTGCCGAGGCCAATAGTATTGCTCCTGAAAAACGGATGTTGAGTAGCATGACGCCGACCATCGTAGAAAAAGAAGGTAAGCTTTGGATGGTTGTTGGTACACCCGGAGGCTCCACCATTATTACGGCAGTTGCACAAACCATTTTGAATGGTTACGAATTTAATATGAGTATGCAAGAAGCGGTAAATGCACCAAGGTTCCATCATCAATGGTTGCCTGATATGGTTATTTTTGAAACGGAAGGTTTTTCTGAAGGTTTAAAAGAAAACTTGAAGTCAAAAGGCTATATAATTAACGAAGAGCGCACCCCCATTATTGGAAAGGTAGATGCCATTCGAATTCTTCCAGACGGTAAATTGGAAGGTGGTGCTGATAAAAGGGGCGATGATACCGCAGTTGGTTACTAAATATTTTTCTTGAAATTATTAGAGCTTATTCTAAAGTTGAAGTAAATTAGGGAATTGTTCCCTAGACCTACAACCTATTACAGAGGTACGACCGAGAGTTTTGTTTGTAGGGGTATCTTGATGTGAAATTGAATCGCTATATAAAAATCCTTAAATGAAAAAAGCTCTAAAAACCCTATTAAAAATAGTACTTGCCATAATAGTACTTTCAGTAGTTGTATTTGGTATTCTCTACGCTGTCTACAGCGAACCACTACCCGCGGGTCAAACTGGTTCAGAGGCCGACGCATTAGCGCAGAAAATGCTCACTGTTATAAATAATGAGGCCTACGCAAATACCAGTTATCTCGAATGGTCTTTCGCTGGTGGCGCACACCTGTATACGTGGGATAAAGAAGCAAACGAGGTCCGTGTTGAGTGGGATGATTATCGCGCACTATTGTATCTGAAAAATCCTAAAAAAAGTGCCATCTTCGAAAAAGATGTGGAAGTGGTCGGAAATTCAAAGTCCGAGTTAATTGAAAAGGCGATTTCCTATTTCAACAACGATTCCTTTTGGCTCGTAGCGCCGTTCAAGGTTTTTGATAAAGGTACGGAGCGAGCTCTGGTCAACTTAGAAGACGGTTCGAATGGGTTATTGATTACCTATACTTCCGGCGGTACAACGCCTGGTGATTCATACCTCTGGAAATTTGGCCCTACCGGCTTTCCCGAAAGTTATCGCATGTGGGTTGACATAATTCCCATCGGGGGACTCGAAGCTACTTGGGATGATTGGCAGGTAATGGAAAGTGGGGTATTCTTACCTACTTCCCATAAATTGGGGCCAATGAGATTAGAAATGGGTGAGGTTCGAGGGTACAACTAAAAATCCGTCAACCCATATTCGTGAAGTACGATCTGCCATTCTTCGGTTTCGATAATTTCTAGCATACGTTGTGATATTTTCCGTTCCAGTTGGGTTTTTTTTTTCGCAACACCGAAGGCGTAGAACTGTACATCGAATTTCAGGGGTAGAATAGTTAGGTTTTGCAATGAAGAATCTTGTTGAATGCGATACTTCAAAATGGGTTCGTCATAGACGAAAGCTTCTATTTTTTTATTACCAACATCGATCAAACCACTAGTAACATTAGGATATTCATTGATATTCTTAAAAAAATGAGATCTTAAAAACTGTATCGTACCCGCATTTTTGACGGTACCTACCGCACGTTCCTTGAATTCATTAAAACCATCGGGGCTGCTATTTAATTGATTTAACGTAAGGCTTGAGGCAACGCCGGCGGTTAAGCCCGAAATAAACAACAAGCCAGTAAACATCAAAATTAAGGCAGCTAACTTTCCAAAAGCGCTTTTAGGGGCCTTATCTCCGTAACCTACTGTGCTCAAAGTTACTGCCGACCACCAAAGGCCGTCCCAGAGGCCCTTGACACCTCCACGAAAATGTTCGGGATTCTCCCTTCGCTCAAAGTACCAGCCCATAAAACCGAATACGGTTATGATACTTATTAAAATTAAAAACCCTTTTAGAAAATTTAAGTTCAAAAATCCCTTTACGAATTGAATGAATTTTTGAAACGAAGATTGTTCAGAGATGGCAATCGTAGCATATGAAGCGTAAAAAGAATGGGTAAACTCCATCCGCTTATTACGATCTCCTGTAATCGTCAATGGATTTATACTGATATCGATTCCTCCAGTGGTTAAGGAATCCAACATAGGTGAAAAATTCATGGGTACCATCTTATACGGCAAGTTCAAGTCTCTGGCAACCCTTTTCCATAGCCAGATATTAATACCTTCTAAACGGTCATTATTTTGAATGATAAAAGGGGGTGCGGTTGCATAACCTACGGTCAAAGTATCCTGAATGGTCCGGCCGTTAAGGGATAAGCAAACAAGGCACATGATCAAAGCCGAAAATATTTTTCTCATGCCCTCTAAATAAATTTTTTAAATATACAATTTTAAACAAGAATTGGTCCTATATTCTATAAATCCCAAAGTACCACATTGTTTTATAACTTTAGGGCATATAAATCTTTTCAAATGACCATAGAAATTCTTCATAAGTTCGAGTTAAATGAACAAATTCAAAGTCAGATCAACGAGCTCTACAAACAGTTGAACGCGACAATCGAACAACGTCCGTTACATCAAATACTACAAGAAGACAACCATGTCGTTGTCGTAATTTGTAAAGAAGATCGGAACATAATCGGCATTGCACTACTGGCTATGTATAAGGTCATTTCAGGCTATCGCGGTATGGTTGAAGATGTGGTTGTCGATACCGAACAAAGAGGAAAGGGTATTGGAAGAAAACTTATGGAAAAATTGTTGGAAGAAGCCAAAAATCGAGATTTAGACGAGATACTCTTGTTTACGGGACACCATCGTACTCCCGCTTTAAAACTCTATAAAAGTCTTGGATTTACATTACGCGAAAGCGGGCTTTACAATCTTAAATTAAATTAAGTAGTTGTCGTTATACCTTTTTCACATGCTTGAGTTGGCCTTTCAACTCTTCCATAGACTCCTGTAACTGTTTAAGTAATCCTTTCTCTGTACTGGCATCCTCTCCGAATGTAATTCGACTACTCACTTGCCAGATTTCCTGAATCTGAAAAGGCTTTATTTCGTATGGTGGATACGTTTCGTTCAAGGAAACCAATGTGATATTATTAGAATTGGGCCGCTTTTCTATTTTTTTGACCAAAACGGCATCCTGCAAAACCACCACATACATTTTATTGGCACTCACATCATCTATATGTTCAACGGCCCGGGCCAAGACCCATTCGCCCGGTTTGAGGTTGGGCAACATACTGTCACCTTCAACTTGAAAACCGCGATAGGTGGCGTTACGAAATTCTGGAATCGGCAAATCAAAAGCAGGTAGTTGCTTGTACCAAGTAGTATCTTGTATATTCTGTGGGTAGCCCGCTGCAGCTTTGGCATTGACCAACACCATATTGTCATGACCTTCTGAGTCTACGGTTACCACTTTGGGAATAACGCTGGTTTTCGAAGTTTGCAAATATTGATCGTCACTTTCGCCGAACAACCAAAGCGGATTAATTTTAAACTGTTTTAAAAGTTCGGCTACTACCTTACCCGAAAGTTTTGTACGACCACGCTCGATGTCGGCAGTGGTACTCGAAACGCCTAATAATTTGGCAAAATCCGCCTGGGTATAGCCTAAATTCCTTCTAATGTCGATAAAGCGTTTTAAGGTGATTTCGTTTTCCATGATAATGTCAGTTAGAGTACGGTAGAAACTTCAAAATAATCGATGACCAAATCTCATCAGCACAAAATTTCTAGGCTACGTTATTCTTCAAATATACGCTTTTTGGATATATTCCATAATATATTTTGGATTATTTCCATAATTAGGATTTATTCCATATTTTTGGAATAATTACAAAAGACATATGTCCTTCGAAAGAACTAAAGAAAAATTGAACATCCTTGCTGACGCCGCCAAATATGATGTGAGCTGTTCCAGTAGTGGCAGTATGCGCACCAATACCAACAAAGGTCTGGGCGATAGCACCGGAATGGGTATATGTCATAGTTATACGGAAGATGGTCGCTGTGTTTCTTTACTGAAAATTCTTATGACGAATTATTGCATATTCGATTGCGCCTACTGCGTTACGCGAAAAAGTAATGATATCAAACGTGCCGCTTTTAAAATTCAGGAAGTCGTTGAACTTACCATCAACTTTTACCGACGTAATTACATAGAAGGACTTTTTCTGAGTTCAGGTATTTTTAAAAATCCCGATTACACCATGGAGCGTTTGGTAGCGGTTACTAAAAAACTACGTCTCGAAGAAAATTTTAATGGATATATTCATTTAAAGTCTATTCCCGGGGCAAGCGACGAGTTGATGCGCGAAGCAGGACTTTATGCCGACCGGCTTTCCGTAAATATCGAAGTGCCAACCATATCAGGGCTTAAATTATTAGCTCCCGATAAAAAACATGAAGATTTCATCAAACCGATGTTGAAGGTCAAAAATGAAATCATTCAATATAAAGAGGAAAAGAAAATTATTAAAAGCACACCAAAATATGCCCCTGCCGGGCAAAGCACCCAAATGATTATCGGTGCCACCGGGGAATCCGATAAAGACATCATGTATTCTGCAACCCACTATTATCAAAAGTACAATATGAAAAGGGTGTACTATTCAGGCTATGTGCCCGTGGCAGAAGATAGCAGACTCCCGGCTTTAGGCACCCAAGTACCAATGTTGCGCGAAAATAGATTGTATCAGACCGATTGGTTATTCCGTTTTTATGGCTTTGGCATTCAGGAAATACTTAACAATGAACACCCCAATCTCGACATCGATATCGACCCAAAATTAGGTTGGGCCCTCCGGAACTTATACCATTTCCCCATTGATATTAACAGCACGAGTAAGCGAATATTAGCAAGGGTTCCGGGTTGGGGAATGCAATCTGTACATAAAATCATCAATGCCAGGCGTTTTCGAAAACTGAATTGGGAACACCTAAAAAATATAGGGGTTGCCCTCAATCGCGCTAAGTACTTTATCATCTGCGATTCCGGTAAATGGATACATCGCGATTTAGAAGGACACCAAATAAAAGGATTGATTTTACAGAATTCCGCAGGGAAATTTAGAAAAGAGTATAGCAACCAGCTACAACTATTTAATTAACAAGGTTACGTCGACCGACAAAACGTTTAATTATGGATGATTCTAAAATATTAATTTACGACGGAAGTTTTAACGGCTTCCTAACCGCTATTTTTGTTGCTTTTGAAGAGAGAATTCAGGTTACTGAAATTCAGAAAAACTCTGTTAGCCAAAATGGATTGTTTTCCAAAACAGAAACCATATTTACCGAAATGGATAAGGCAAAAAGGGTATGGAACGGTATCCAGAAGAAAAGTAATACCTCTATCAAGAATATCTACTTTGCCTATCTAAGCGAAACAAAAGGAATTGAGCTCCTCCTTTATCGCTATATACGAAAAATGTTTACACAGAACATATCAATTGCATCCGATTATTCTGACGGCCTTGTTTTAAAAATCAGTCAATTAGCAAAATCCGTTGGACGTGAAAAGCACCGAATGGAGGCCTTTGTCCGGTTTCAACTCACCAAAGATGAAATTTACTTCGCCAATATCGAACCCGACTTTGACGTACTTCCTTTAATTTCAAAGCACTTCCGATCAAGATATGCCGACCAACAATGGTTAATCTATGACGTAAAACGTAAATACGGATTGTTTTATGATTTGGAAAAAGTAGAAATTATTTCTTTGGATTTACAGGAAATATACACCAACAGCGCTATAAAGAGCAATCGCTTTCTTGGAGAGGAATACAGCTATCAAGACCTCTGGAACAATTACTTCAGGAGTACTAATATCAAATCACGTATTAATATGAAATTGCACAAACAGCATGTTCCGAAACGCTACTGGAAGTATTTATCGGAGAAAAAGGAAGCGGTTTAGCAGTGTTAACCAAGTAGTAACGGCAAGTATTAAATACGCTGTGAACTTTGATTTTTTGAGTGAGTAGCTCTGTGAGACAGCCCGATGGCTTAAGCTATTAGAAAGCGTTTTGCAGCATAAAGCAGTATTACTGCGAAATATTTAAATCTCAAAAGCTTTTTCAACTCAAAAACGTATTCCGATTATCAGACATATAAATACTACCCAGTTTATATTTCATCCCCAAAATCGTACCTTTGCCACTTTGCTTTGAAAAATGATAAAATACGAAGAAAACATTGTGGTTCAGGGGGCCCGTGTCCATAATCTTAAAAATATCGATGTTACCATCCCTAGGGAAAAATTGGTAGTCATTACCGGGCTTTCAGGCAGTGGAAAATCATCTCTAGCATTTGATACAATTTATGCGGAAGGCCAACGTCGATATATCGAAACGTTTTCAGCATATGCCCGTCAATTTTTAGGTGGATTGGAAAGGCCCGATGTCGATAAAATCGATGGACTTTCCCCCGTAATTGCTATCGAACAGAAGACTACTTCAAAATCACCGCGCTCCACCGTTGGTACCATTACCGAAATCTATGACTTTTTACGATTGATCTATGCGCGCGCAGGCGATGCCTACAGTTATAACACTGGCGAGAAAATGGTCAGTTATAGCGATGAACAGATCAAAGAACTTATTAGAGGTGATTATGCAGAAAAAAGAATAAATATACTTGCTCCCATTATCAAATCGAGAAAGGGGCATTACCGTGAACTTTTCGAACAAATCGGAAAACAAGGTTTCGTGAAGGTCAGAATCGATGGCGAGGTGAAAGACATCGTCAAGGGAATGAAGGTAGATCGTTACAAGACCCACGACATCGAAATTGTCATCGACCGCTTAAAGGTTAACATTTCGGAAGAGCTTGACAAACGACTGGCAGAGACAATTAATACCGCTATGTACAGTGGTGATAATGTATTAATGGTCTTGGAAGAAGGCCAATCTGAAGCACGTTATTTCAGTCGTGACCTGATGTGCCCTACCACAGGAATCTCTTATCCTGTTCCAGAACCCAATACCTTTTCGTTCAACTCCCCAAAAGGCATGTGTCCCGATTGCAACGGACTAGGTCATATTTATCAAGTGAACGAAAAAAAGATTTTTCCGAATAAAAAACTATCCATTAAATCTGGGGGCATTGCACCTTTGGGAGAATATAAAAAGTCTTGGGCATTCAAACAAATCGAGACAATTGCCGGGCGTTATAATTTTGAGTTGACCGATGCGGTCGGAAAAATTCCTGAAGAAGCAATGGCTGTGCTTCTTCATGGTGGCCATGAAAGTTTTGATATCGATTCTAAAACGCTAGGCGTAAAACGCACCTATAAAATTGATTATGAAGGTATCGCGAACTTTATCAAAAACCAGTTCGAGGAGGCTGGCACAACTTCGATAAAGCGCTGGGCCAAAGAATATATGGACAATGTTACATGTCCCAGCTGTAAAGGATCGCGTCTACGAAAAGAATCGTTGAACTTTAAAATCGATGAAAAGAATATTGCCGAACTTGCACATTTGGATATTGCCGAACTTGCAGAATTTTTTGAGGGGTTGGAAAAAAAACTGGAAGGCAACCAGCTAAAAATAGCTGAAGAGATTATAAAGGAAATAAGGACCAGAATTCAGTTTTTATTGGATGTCGGTCTAGATTATCTTTCGCTGAATCGGAGTTCAAAATCCCTTTCAGGGGGCGAAGCCCAACGTATTCGATTGGCTACCCAAATCGGTTCTCAATTGGTCGGTGTGCTTTATATTTTAGATGAACCCAGTATTGGTTTGCATCAGCGAGACAATAACAGATTGATTAAATCTCTAGAAGCCCTCCGGGACATTGGCAACTCCGTCATTGTTGTGGAACATGATCGTGACATGATCGAACGCGCCGATCATGTTATAGATATCGGCCCTAAAGCAGGGAGGCACGGTGGTGAAATCATTTCCGAAGGTCGTCCGGAAGAATTAAAAAATTATCATACCCTGACCGCCGATTACATAACCGGAGTCAAGCAAATACCGCTTCCCGAAAAACGAAGAAAAGGAAACGGTAAAAAAATCGTGCTGTCAGGTTGCACGGGCAATAATTTAAAAAACGTTACCGTTGAATTTCCCTTAGGCCAAATGATTGGAGTCACCGGTGTTTCCGGCAGTGGTAAATCCACTTTGATAAACGAGACCCTTTACCCTATTATGAACGCCTATTATTTTAACGGAGTAAAAAAGCCGATGCCCTATAAAAAAATCAAGGGGTTAGAAAATAGTGATAAGGTTATCGATATCAACCAATCTCCCATAGGCCGCACACCGCGTTCAAATCCTGCGACCTACACGGGCGTATTCAGTGAGATACGTTCATTGTTTACAAAAACTCCGGAAGCGGCCATCAGGGGCTACAAACCCGGTCGTTTTAGTTTTAATGTAAAGGGCGGACGCTGCGAAACTTGCCAGGGAGGAGGTCTGCGGGTTATCGAAATGAATTTTTTGCCCGATGTTTATGTTGAATGCGAAACATGTTATGGTAAACGTTTCAACCGTGAAACCTTGGAAATACGTTACAAAGGAAAGTCCATAGCCGATGTTTTGGAAATGACAATTAACGAAGCTGTCGATTTTTTTGAACTTATACCCAAAATACATCGTAAGTTAAAGACGATACAAGATGTTGGTTTGGGCTATATTTCGCTTGGGCAACAGTCCACTACCCTATCGGGAGGTGAGGCGCAACGAATAAAATTGGCCACAGAACTATCGAAACGTGATACCGGCAATACTTTTTATATCTTGGACGAGCCCACCACAGGACTCCATTTTGAAGATATTCGAGTACTAATGGAAGTTTTAAACCGTTTGGTAGACAAAGGAAATACCATATTGGTCATTGAACACAATATGGAAGTTATCAAAATGATGGATTATATAATCGATATCGGTTATGAGGGAGGACGTGGTGGCGGCATGGTGGTCGCAAAAGGAACACCAGAACAAGTTGCCAAAGATAAAAAGAGCTATACGGCAAAGTTTTTGAAGAAGGAATTGGAATCAGCGGGCCTTGGCACAAATCAGTTGGCGATAAAAAACTGAACTTACAGCTGAACCTGCCCAGCAGGCAGTCCGGCTTGATACTTTATAATCATGAGAAAAGAACAACATCACAAAGGCTGGAACGGGATCAAAACGAACGATTCTTGGGCCATTTTCAAGATTATGGGCGAGTTCGTTAACGGGTTTGAAAAGATGGGTACCATTGGGCCATGTGTTTCCATATTCGGATCGGCACGCACTAAAGAAGGCGATACCTATTATGAATTGGCGGTAAGTATTGCCAAAAGTATTGCTGAGGCCGGTTACGGCATTATTACAGGTGGCGGTCCTGGAATTATGGAAGCTGGTAACAAGGGTGCCAGTCTAGCGGGCGGTACATCGGTTGGTCTAAACATAGATCTTCCGTTTGAACAGCATGACAACCCCTATATCGACTCCGATAAAAGCATAGATTTTGATTACTTTTTTGTGAGAAAAGTGATGTTTGTAAAATATTCACAAGGTTTTGTCGTCATGCCAGGTGGCTTTGGTACATTAGACGAGCTTTTTGAGGCAATTACACTCATCCAAACTAATAAAATAGAGAAATTTCCGATTATTTTGGTAGGTACCGAATTTTGGACCGGACTTATTGATTGGGTGAAAAATATAATGTTAACGGCGAAGAATGTCAGCCCACACGATTTAGATCTAATCAAAATCGTTGATACCGAAGAAGAGGTGGTAGAAATCATCGATGCTTTTTACAAGGGTCATACCTTGAGCCCCAACTTTTAATTCGCATTTTTGAAAATAAAGTTTCCCATATCGATTTGCCTTGGCACAATCTTATTTTTCATTGGGACGGGTACATGCATTGCGCAACATACCAACACCTTAACGGCAAACCTCGATGGTGATTCGAAAGAAATACGTGTACAGCAAGAATTCACGTATCAAAATACCTCCAATGTTAGTTTAAATGTTTTATATTTTAATGATTGGGCGCATGCCTACTCCAACAAAAATACAGGGCTGGCCAAACGTTTTGACGAAGAATTCAAGAGAAGTCTACATTTGGCAAAAGATGAGGAACGGGGTTACACCGATATACTGAGTGCAGTAGACGATGCGTATCGTGGCCTATTTTGGGAGCGCACTACAGACGAAGATCTGATTAAAATCAGACTGAACTCACCTTTGGCTCCCGGTGAATCGACCAAGCTCTTTCTCACCTACGTAATCAAACTCCCCGAAAATAAATTTACTCCTTATGGTTATGATAAATGGAACAATTATTATTTGAAGGACTGGTACCTGACCCCAACCTACTTTGATGGTAGTTGGCATTTATACTCCAATAAAAACCTCGAAGACCTCTACACAGGGGTTACCATTACAACCGTTAATTTTGTGTACCCTGCCAACTTGTATTTGGTATCTAACTTCAGAGTCTTGGGTAACAGCAATTTTCCCAATAGCCAAATGGCCCAATTGGTCGCCAATCAACAGAAGAACTGCGAAATCGTGCTTACGCCTGATAAGCGGTTTATGACCCATGTCACGCCGCAAATTACTGTAATCACCGATATTGAATCTTCAAAGTATAGTGAAATATCCCGTGGGATCTCAATAAACAGAATTACCGAATTCATCGAACAAAATCTCGGTAAATATCCGCATTCGCAATTGTTGGTGAGCGAAATAGACTACAATAAAAATCCATTATACGGCATTAATCAATTACCACCTTTTATTAGACCATATGAAGAACAGTTTCAATTTGAAATGAAGTTCTTAAAAACCGCTTTGATAAATATATTGGAAGAAACCTTGTTTCTAGACCCTAGAAAGGAACAATGGTTAAGCGACGCACTAGCAAATTATCTGATGATCGCATACGTTGAAGAATACTATCCAGATCAAAAACTATTGGGAAAACTTTCAAAAGTATGGGGTATACGAAGTTTAAATCTGGCTAAAATGGATTTTAATGAACAGTATCCATTTTTGTACATGCTCATGGCACGATCAAATCTCGATCAACCACTAAGTACTTCGAACGATTCGTTGATCAAGTTCAACCAAAAGATTGCAAACAAGTACAAGGCAGGTCAAGGTCTCTCCTATTTGGCGAGTTATATTGGAAAAGATAAGGTCGACGAAGGGATAAAAACCTTCTACAAACACTATAAACTAAGCCGCGTCAAAACTTTAGATTTTGAATCTATCCTCAAAAGAATGACAGATATCGATATCAACTGGTTTTTTAAAGACTACGTATCGACAGACCGTAAAATTGATTTTAGGATTAAAAAAGTAGAGAAAACAGACGATTCCCTCAAGGTTACTTTAAAAAACAAAAAGGGTACGAATGTACCGATATCGCTTTTTGGCCTGAAGAACGATTCCGTAGTATCGAAATATTGGTTTACCGATATTGAAACGGAAAAAATAGTTACAATTCCAAGAAATGGTGAAAAGAGGTTGGTCTTAAACTACGACAAGAAAATACCGGAATTCAATCAAAGGGATAATTGGAAATCTTTGGGTGGATTTCTTTCAGGGAACAAAAAATTAAAATTTACTTTCTTCCGAGATACTGAAAACCCCTATTACAATCAGATCTTTTATGTTCCCGTCTTAACTTTCAATATTTATGATGGATGGGCGCCCGGACTGCGATTTTATAATAAGACCTTTTTAGAAAGGCCGTTCCTGTACGACTTTAAACCCTCCTATTCATTTCGCGAAAAGGCTTTTGTTGGTTCAGGGCGGTTAAATTATCGAAAGTACTTAAATAAAAGTGGCCTTTATGTAGCAAATTATGGTCTTAGTGGGTCAACCTATCATTTTCAACAAAATTCACGCTATTCTACAATTACCCCCTCATTAACTTTTGGCTGGCGGCCTGAAAATTTGATATCGAACAAAAGAGAATTCCTCAGGTTTAGATATGTCAATGTGTTCAGGGATAAGGCCGAGTTTTTAGGTGATTTTGAGACTCCTCCTGATTATAGCGTACTGAACGCAAGATATACCAACAGAACCCCTGGTATCATCAACTACGTTTCGTGGTTCGCAGATGCCCAGCACGCTAGCGATTTTACTAAATTGGCTTTCGAACTAGAGTACCGTAAACTGTTCGAAAGCAATCGTCAGTTCAATTTTCGCTTTTTTGCCGGTAAATTCCTTAGAAACAATACCACCGATTACACAGACCCCAACTATTTTAGCTTTGCTTTAGATCGACCTACAGATTATTTGTTCGACTATGGTTATTTAGGTCGTTCGGAAGACTCCGGTATATACAGCCAACAGATTATTATTGCAGAAGGAGGTTTCAAATCCTTCCTTCCGGAACAATACCGTTTCGCAAATGATTGGATGGCAACAGTCAATACAAGTGTAAATCTTTGGCGCTGGATTGAGGTTTATGGTGATATCGGTTACGTTAAGAACAAGGGAGTGAATGGCAAATTTGTTTACGATTCAGGTGTGCGATTGAATTTATTGACTGATTATTTTGAGTTATATTTTCCCGTTTATTCGAACAATGGCTGGGAAATCTCACAACCCAATTATGGCGAGAAAATCCGTTTTATCGTTACGGTTAGTCCGAATACGCTTATCGGCCTATTCACCCGAAAATGGTTTTAGTCACTTTTGAAAAATTCTTAAAAATCATTCCTTTCTTAACAAGAATTTGATAAATTCTTGTTTTTAATTCTGTTTTTCTAACTATTTCCAAAAATACGGTGTGCAATTAGCATTGTGAAAATGCTTTCCATTTGCTATTTTTGTAGAAATACTAATCGCCCTAAATGGATATTTCGCCCAAAACCAGCAACGACATTTCTTTTGATGACTTCAAGATCCAGATCTTGAACGATTATAAAATTGCAGTTCTCAGCAGAACTTGTAGCTTGATGGGGCGAAAAGAAGTTTTGACGGGTAAAGCAAAATTTGGAATTTTCGGCGATGGTAAAGAACTTCCACAATTGGCGATGGCGCGGTCTTTTAAAGACGGGGATTTTCGAAGCGGATACTATAGAGATCAAACATTTATGTTGGCCTTAGGGCTATTAAAACCCAAAGATCTTTTTCACGCGTTGTATGCCACTACCGATATTACTAAAGAACCTATGAGTGCCGGCCGACAAATGGTTGCTCATTATATGACCTATAGTCTAAATGAGGATGGAAGTTGGAAGGATTTGACCAAACAAAAAAACAGCAGTGCCGATATCTCATGTACGGCAGGTCAGATGCCCAGATTATTGGGCTTGGCGCAAGCCTCTAAAATGTACCGTCAACTTAAAAACGTAGACGCCTCTAAATTCTCAAAAAATGGTGATGAAGTTGCGTGGGGAACGATTGGCAATGCCAGTACGAGTGAAGGCATGTTTCTAGAAACTATAAATGCAGGAGGTGTTCTTCAAGTACCTATGGTCGTAAGTATATGGGATGATGATTACGGTATTTCTGTTCCGGCAGAATATCACACCACTAAGGAGGATATCTCCGAGATGCTCAGCGGTTTCAAACGTACTGAAGAAAAAGAAGGCTATGAATTGCTAAAAGTAAAAGGGTGGGACTATACGGCCCTGATGCACGCTTATGAAAATGCTTCGGACATTGCCCGGGAAGCACATATACCGGTGATAATTCATGTAACCGAACTTACCCAGCCCCAAGGTCATTCCTCATCGGGGTCTCACGAAAGATATAAAAGCGAGGAACGATTGCAATGGGAAAAAGATAACGATTGCAACAAGCGTTTTAGGGAGTGGATCTTGGAAACTGGAATCACCACCGAAGAGGAGTTAAAATCCTTAGAAAAGAATATATCAAAAGAAGTACGTACCGCTAAAAAAGAAGCTTGGGCTGAATATTTGGCTTCCCATAAAGAACAAAAAAAGCAGTTGATCGGTCTTTTGGATCAAGCAGCCGCTAAAAGCCCGAACAAAAACTTTCTAACCAAGCTTAAAAATGACCTTATTGCCAATGAAGAACCCTTAAAAAAAGATTTGGCCGTAAGTGCTCGAAAAGGGCTGCGCTATCTTTTGGGTGAGAATTTTCCAGAAAAAGAGGACCTTTTACTATGGACAAGTAAATTTCTGGCAGAAACCCAGCCCAAATACAGCGCAGGTCTATACAATGAAGGGCCAAATAGAGCTACTAATATTTCCGAGGTCAAACCAATATACGGTGAGGGATCGGAGAAAGTAGATGGCAGAGTTATTCTCAGGGATAATTTTGATAAACTTTTTGAAAAATATCCCAATGCTTTGGTGTTCGGGGAAGACAGCGGTGCTATAGGCGATGTGAACCAAGGTCTCGAGGGTCTCCAAAAAAAATATGGAAAACTTAGGGTCGCCGATACAGGAATTCGCGAAACTTCTATAATTGGACAGGGTACGGGAATGGCCCTTAGAGGGTTAAGGCCCATTGCCGAAATTCAATATCTTGATTATATTTTTTATGCACTAGCTACCCTTACGGATGATGTAGCCTGTCTTCGGTATCGCACCTTCGGAAAACAAAAAGTTCCTTTAATCGTGCGCACAAGAGGGCATCGACTTGAAGGCATATGGCATTCGGGTTCCCCTATGGGCACCCTTATCCATTCGTTAAGAGGTATGTATATTCTCTCCCCAAGAAATATGACCCAAGCCGCAGGGTTTTACAATACTTTAATGAAAAGCGACGAACCGGCACTCGTTATAGAAAGCCTGAACGGTTACCGTCTCAAGGAAGAAAGACCCTCTAATTTGGGGGAATTCTGTATCCCTATCGGCGTTGTCGAAACGATTAAAAAAGGGAGTGATATCACTTTAGTTTCCTACGGTTCTACATTACGTATTGTTTCACAGGCAGCGGAAGAACTAAAAGAAGTCGGCATCGACGCAGAGGTCATAGATGCACAAACACTTTTACCGTTCGATATTCACCACGAAACCGTGAAAAGTGTTAAGAAGACCAATCGCCTGCTCGTTATCGATGAAGACGTGCCCGGAGGATGTTCTGCATATATTCTCACCGAAATCGTTGAAAAACAGGGCGCTTACACCTATTTGGACAGTGCACCACAGACATTGAGTGCGATGGCCCATAGACCAGCGTATGGTACAGACGGCGATTATTTTTCAAAACCCAACGCCGAAGATGTTTTCGAGAAAGTGTATGCCATGATACACGAAAGTGATCCCGACAACTATCCCAAATTGAGATAGGAGCGTAATGCAGCCTATTAATTCTTGATATCTATATCCGATTTCTTCATAGTTGGTTTTAGTGGGTTACCATCGGCATCAATCTCGATGATGGCGTCAAAACCAAGTTCATCAAGTTTATCGGCAATTTTAGCCCTGTCCCCTACCATAAACCAATTGATGGCATTGGGTCGAACAACTTTTTTACTAACTTCAAGCACGTCTTTTAAGGCCAGATTTCGAACGTTACCATCATACTTTTGATAGTAATCGTCAGGTAAATCATATTTTACCAGATTGACCAAAGAAGCATTTACAGACGCGTTGGTCTCCCACTGGCCAGGCAACTTCAAAATCTGATTGGTTTTTACTTTATCCAATTCTTCTTTGGTTGGCGGCCTGTAATTCACGAAATCGCTAATTTCCCTTCTTAGTTCGGTCACCGATTCTGCTGATTTATCTGTCTGTACCGGGGCATAAACAATAAAAGGTCGTTCTTCTTTAGCACCCAATACGAATCCGCCTGCACCATAGGCCCAGTGTTTGTCTTCCCTGAGGTTCATGTTTATTCGCGAGGTGAAATCACCACCCAAAATACTGACCATTTGCTCTAAGGTAATCTCAGAAACATCTCCATACTTTTCGGTCAAATGACCAGCAATGATTATCGATTGTTGTGATTCGGGCCTATCTAAGAGATATAAAGTATTTTTTGAATTTACCTTAGGTTCGTTAAAAGTAATGGATGGCACATTTGCTTTTTTCCATTTTCCTAATGACTTCTCTAATTTCGATTTTAAATCTTTCATTTCAACATCTCCTGGAACGACCAATGTGGCATTGTTCGGTTTAATCCAAGTATTATAGAATTTCATCACATCTTCACGCGACAATTTTTCTACCGTTTCCTCGTAACCAGTGCCTGTATATGGGTTGCTATATATGACCTTCACCATACAAATACTTGTTCATGACACGTAACGCCATTGAAAAAGGTTGTGATTTTTCCTTTTTGATATTATTGATCTGCTCGCTTTTCAGACGGTCGAATTCTTTTTGGGGAAAGGACGGATTGAGTACAACATTGGCAAACAGGTCTATACTCGCATCTAGACTTGGTTTTAAGGTATTCAGATATACGTTCGAATTATCCTGATTTGAAAATGTGTATAGATCAGCACCCAAAAGCTGTAGTTTTTCACTGATTTGTAAAGAGTTCAAATCCTTTGTCCCCTCATCCATCAAATTCATCGCCAACGCAGCGGTACCCGGGCTAGCAGCATGGTCAGTTTTATACCCGGCATCGAACATCAGATTCATTACGACTGTCGAAACGCCTTTTCTTTTGGCCAAAACAATATTCAGACCATTCGATAATTTTGCCCGCTCCAATTGTGGAAATTTTGAACTCTTTTGCGTTCCCAATTCCGGTAACTTTGAACGGTCGACCGAAGATTTTTCGACCGAATATTCTGGGAAAGGGTTGCATACCAAAATATGTTTACCTCGGGTCAACCATTTTTGGGCTGTGACTTTAGGGTCTTCGATAGTAGCATCTTCTATATATTTCAATGCGGTTTTGTAATAATCGGCATCGCCGAAATAGGTTTCATTCGAAGCCAATTTGTCTGATACTCCGCCAAAACCGCCGATTCGCTCCAAACCTTTTAAAAAGCCTGCAAAATAATCGGCCTTGACCCGTTTCAGTTCAGCTTCAGTAGGACCTTCCTGTATCAATTTATCAATTTCCGATTGTAACACGGCCTGTACCTTATTGGCATCCTGTCCCGACTTTACATTTACCCAAGTGATAAACGTACTCGATATCTCCATAGAACTCTGATAAGAAACTACAGAGCTAGCGGTCTGATCTTCATAGACCAACTTTTTGTATAGTCTAGCATTTTTACCATTAGTCAAGATTGCAGATATCAAATCCAAATGAACATCCTCTTTATTTCCGAATTGGGGGGTGTTCCAAGCAAATAAAATTAGGCTTTCCGGCACCCTGTCTTCATATGTTTCATAGGTATCTCCCCCATGAACGGGAATATTAACTTTTTGTCTCGCAATTGTTGGGCCTGAAGGAATATCCTCAAAATATTTCAAAACCTTTTCGTGTACTTCCTGTGGATTGATATCGCCCGCAATCCCAATTACTGCGTTGGCAGCACCGTAATAGGATTTGAACCATTCTTGTACGTCTTCTAATGACGCAGCGTTCAAATCTTCCATTTCCCCGATGACCGTCCATGAGTACGGATGTCCTTTTGAGTGCATAGCTTTGTTCAAAAGATCTCGTTATCTGCCATAGGGCTGATTTTCGCTTTGTCTTTTTTCGTTCTGCACAACGCCACGCTGTTCATCTAGTTTTGCTTGATCTATAGCCCCAAGCAGATGGCCCATTCTGTCCGACTATAAAAAAAGTACTTGATCTATGGCAGAAACCGGAACGTTCTGAAAATAATTGGTCCGAACGGTGTTGGTCGTGCCGTTCAGGTCGGTTCCTCCGATGCGCTCCAAGGCCTGAAAATAATCATCGTTGAAGTTCTCGCTGCCATTGAACATTAAGTGTTCAAAAAGATGAGCAAAACAGCTTTTACCGATTTTTTCGTTCTTCGAACCCACGTGGTACCAAACATTTACGGCTACTATAGGTGCCTTGTGGTCTTCATGTACCAAAAGTGTCAGACCATTGGGGAGCAAAAAGCGTTCATGCGGAATATCAACTTCGTTTGCTTAAAATCTAAATCTTGGGCCTGTAGTTGTAACGCAAAAGAAACCAGCAGGAAAAATGGTAGTAGTGATTGTTTCATGACTGATGAGTATTTTATGATGAATTTTCTGTGCTAAGTAAATATAACGGTTTCAGGTAATTATGACAATTTTTTATGATTTGGGTAACAGAAGAAATTTTAATTTTAACATACATGGTACGGTAATTAATTTCATATTTGACCTAGCTAAATCAATTCTTGAAAAGAAATGGAGACCTTCCTAGAAAAAAATTATGGACTAAATGTTTCGGCCCTAACCCAGCTAGAGGGATATGATAGTCTGAATTATAAGGTAAGCTGTAATCATGATACATATGTTTTAAAACAATATCCTAATAACAAAGAAACCGCGGCACTTCTAAAATCCGAAGAACATATTTTAAAACTACTGGTTGACCTCGATAGGTATGATTTCCCGCAGGTTATCCCATCTTTAGATAACCAATATCACATCATTAAGGATGATTCTATATTCTGTTTACTGACCTACGTCGAAGGTAGTTTTCTTGGAGATGTTGAACACACTTCTTCATTACTCCGTTCGTTTGGGACTTTTTTAGGAAAATTGGATAAAACCATTCATAATGCCAAAGAAACACCAATCTTAGCCAAAGAAATACAATGGGACTTAAAGCATTTCAAAAATAACTACCACTACCTGGAATATATTACTGATCCGAAGGATAGGAATTTAGTCGATTATTTTTTCTTACAATTCGATGAGCAAGTCTACCCCATACAACAGCAACTGAGAAAAGGAACCATTCATAACGATGGCAATGATTGGAACGTACTTACCCAAGAGGGAAGAATTTCGGGCATCATTGATTTTGGTGATATGTGCCATTCGTGGCTGATCAATGAAGTTGCCGTGGCAATTACCTATGTGATGATGGAAAAGGAAAACCCTCTTGACATCGCTTCAGAAGTAATCATTGGTTATCATAACGTTTTTCCTTTACAAGAACTAGAATTGGATGTGCTCTACTATTTGGTCGCTGCACGCCTCTGCACCAGCGTTTGCAATTCTGCCTACACCAAGCTTCAAAAACCTGACTCCGAATATATAACCATCAGCGAAAGACCAGCATGGAACTTACTACGAAAATGGCTTACTATTAATCCGATCCAGGCAAAGGATACCTTTAGAAAAGCATCCGGCTTCCCCCCTATTATTGAGGTTGATATTGAGAAACAACTCCAAAGAAGGAAGAAGTATTTGAGTAGTGCCCTTTCACTAAGTTACGAACGACCCATTGCGATGTCTCGCTCCGCTTTTCAATACATGTACGACACCGATGGTAATACCATACTTGATGCCTATAACAACATAATGTTAGCCGGACACTGCCATCCCAGAGTAGTACGTGCCGGACAAAAGACAATGGCCAGATTAAATACGAATACCCGATATGTTTATGACGAGATTCTACACTATAGCGAAAAATTACTTTCCAAATTTCCCGCGAAACTGAACAAAATATTTTTTGTCAACTCGGGAAGTGCTGCCAGTGATTTAGCGATTCGAATAGCCATGACACACACCCATATGCAAAAAGTAATGGTGCTTGACCATGGCTACCATGGCAATACCAGTATCGGAATAGATATCAGCCCCTATAAATACAACCATGAAGGAGGTATGGGGCAACAGAATTATATTCTACAGACACCGATGCCCAATGCTTTCGGTTCAGGTTTCAATGATGATGGCACGGCCGGAGACCATTTTGCGAATTTAACAACTAATCAGCTAAAGAGCGATTTGGGCCAGATAGCCGCATTTATAGCAGAACCCATCGTGGGCTGTGGGGGCCAAGTACCCTTGGCAAAGAACTACTTGAAAAGAGTTTATCAAGAAATACGAAAGCAGGGCGGTATTTGTATCAGTGATGAAGTTCAAGTTGGTTTTGGTCGCTTGGGTAATCATTTCTGGGGATTCGAGATGCACGAGGTTGTTCCCGACATGGTCATTCTTGGAAAACCTATGGCCAACGGGCAACCCATTGGAGCGGTGGTGACCACTACGGAAATCGCGGAAAGTTTTGATAACGGACTTGAGTTTTTCAGCTCTTTTGGGGGTAATCCTGTGTCTTGTGCCATTGGTAATGCCGTTTTAGAAGTTATCGAAGAGGAGGGCCTCCAACAACATGCAAAGGAAACCGGTAATTATTTAATGAATCTACTTAAGAAACTACAAAAAAACCATCCTGAAATTGCTAATGTCCGGGGCAGTGGACTTTTTATAGGTATTGAAATTTTCAACGAAAGGGGCGAACCAAATACGGAATTGGCTTCCCAATTAAAAAACGAGTTACGGGAAAAGCATATTTTAATCGGTACAGATGGCCCATATAATAGTGTGCTTAAAATAAAACCCCCGTTATCCTTCAATAAAACCGATTGTGATATTTTAGTAAATGCCATCCGTTCGGTGTTGACCCATTCCTAAAAATCAATACTTTTATAGCCGTTTAAAATAAAGAACATATGCAAAGTGCACTTTTAAAAGATATCGGTCTTGCCGTATTACGTATCGGAGCCTCTGTGGCGCTACTCACACACGGGTATGAAAAGTTACAGATGTTGATAGCCGGTGCCGAATTCGGTAATCCTATCGGTATCGGTTCCACGCCCTCGCTGTTTTTAGCGGTAATCGGTGAATTTGTATGCCCAATTCTTATAATTTTCGGGTTCAAAACACGGTGGGCAGCCGTGCCCGCTGCTATTACCATGGCCGTTGCCTTTTTTATAATACATGGTGCAGATGCGTTTCAAAAAAAGGAAAAGGCATTGCTTTACCTAATTATTTTTGTGGTCATTATTCTTTTGGGTCCTGGGAAGTATAGCGTTGAGAAGCGTTAATCAAATAATCTTCACCAAAAGCTCCTTCAACAAATCGGCTTGAGAAAGGGCATTCGCCCCTACCCCTTTTCCTTTTAGATCCATTTCACGCAGGTGGGAAACGATACCGCTTACTTTTTTCATCGGATAGTTTCGAGCGGCTGTCTGAAATTCTCCCACAAAATACGGACTTACCCTTAATGCACTGGCAACGCTTTTGGGTGAATGGTCGTTGAGGCCATGATATTGCAGCAACTGGGTAAAAAAAGTATTCAATAAGGCTATTGTTAAAACGAACGGATTGTCTTTGGGGTTTTGAGAAAAATAATTGATAATACGCGTTGCCTTTAACACGTTACGTTCTCCGATGGCTTTTTTCAATTCAAAGTTGTTGTAGTCTTTGCTGATACCAATATGCGCTTCGATATCGGTAGGGGTAATCTCTGTTCTTTCGGGCAATACTAGCTGTAGTTTTTCCAACTCGTTGTTGATACGGCTCAGGTCGGTGCCCAAGAACTCGGTCAAAAGAATAGCGGCCTTGTGAGAGATACTATAACCTCTTCCCTGCAGATTCGTACGGATCCAATCAGAAACCTGGTTCTCGTAGAGTTTTTTACTTTCGAACAAGACCCCTGTTTTTTGAACGGATTTATAAAGTTTCTTGCGCTTATCGAGTTTTTTGTATTTGTAGCAGACTACCAATACGGTAGTCGGCTGTGGATTGTCGGCATAATCGGTCAACTGTTCTATGGTACGGGAAAGGTGCTGAGCCTCCTTGACTATTACGACCTGCCTTTCCGCCATCATCGGATAGCGTTTGGCATTGCCCACAATTTCATCGATGCCGATTTCCTTACCGTAGAGCACCATTTGGTTAAAACTTTTCTCTTCTTCGGCAAGTACATTTTTTTCGATGTAGGAGGCAATGGCATCTATATAGTAAGGTTCTTCCCCGAACAAGAAATATATCGGTTTTATTGCCCCGTTACGGATATCGGTAACTATCTGTTTTGCTTTATCCATTCAAAAAAAATCATCAAATTTGCACATGCACCCACTTAACTTTCCCGAATACGGCTTCCGCCTCAAAAATAGCGAAAATAACCTCCATATTTTTGATGTCATACGCAAAAAATTCGTGGTACTGCAACCTGAAGAATGGGTACGCCAACATACAGTGAACTACTTGATACAGGAGAAATATTACCCGAAGAGCCTTATAAACGTCGAAAAGCAATTGACTGTAAACGATATCAAAAAAAGATATGATATCGTAGTTTTCAACTCTGATGGTAGTATTCATATCTTAGTGGAATGTAAGGCTCCGAGTATCGTTGTCGACCAAAACACCTTTGACCAGATAGCCCGGTATAATCTACAACTGAATGCTGATTACCTAATGGTTACCAACGGACTTCAACATTTCTATTGCAAAATGGATTTTGAATCAGAAAAATATGCTTTTCTAAGGGATATTCCTGATTTTAGCCGTTAATTTGCCATCGTTTTGCGTATAGCCATCGTCATACTTAACTGGAACGGAGAGGTACTTTTAGAAAGATACCTACCTTCGGTAATACAATATTCTTCTGATGCCGATATCTTTGTTATAGACAATGCTTCTACCGACGCATCTGTAGATTTCTTAAAAAAAAATCACCCTGCGGTAAAAATAATTCAAAATTCAGAAAATGGGGGATTTTCAAAAGGTTATAACGAGGGCCTTAAAAACATTGATGCCGATATATACTGTTTGCTAAATTCCGATGTCGAGGTTACCGATGGTTGGTTAGCCCCCATCTTGGAATTATTTACCCAAAAACCGAAAGTGGCTATAGTACAACCCAAAATTTTGGACCTGATACGCAAAGATTATTTTGAGTATGCCGGTGCCGCGGGTGGTTTCATTGACCAACTGGGTTACCCATTCTGTAGAGGTCGAATATTTCAAGAATTAGAAAAAGACAACGGACAGTACGACGATACCCGAGAAATCTTTTGGGCAACTGGGGCCTGTATGTTTATCAGAAAAGACGTCTTTTGGACATTGGAAGGGTTTGACGAAAACTATTTTGCGCATCAAGAAGAAGTAGATCTGTGTTGGCGCGCTAAAAACGATGGGCACGAGGTGTATTACGTAGGCACATCGAAGGTATATCATTTGGGTGGTTCTACGCTGAGCAACATGAATCCAAAAAAAACCTACCTGAACTTCAGAAACTCTTTGTTCTCGATTACCAAGAACCTACCTAGAAGAAAGGCGTTGACCATAATTGCTATACGATTGCTACTTGACGGCGTAGCTGCTATACGATTTGTCTTTCAGTTAAAATTCAACCACTGTTTTGCCATATTAAAAGCTCACCTTAGTTTTTACAGGCACTTTGGGAAAATGTACCGCAAAAGAGAAAAAGCCAATTTTATACTAAAGTATTACCTTACAAAGTCCATTGTATGGTCGCACTTCGTACATCATGTAAAGAAATTTAACGATTTAGTAAAAGATTAACTAATTTTGCAAAAGTTAAATTAAGCGATTCTATAGTTTTGCATCTTATATTTAGAAAACAATCAAAATCAAAATCAAATAACAAATAATTAATATTTAGTAACCCACATCACATTATGAAAAAAATAATTTTAGGCTGTTTAGGAGTGACCTTGTTGTTATCTTCTTGCGTATCACAGAAAAAATTTGGCGATTTAGAGACCAAGCAGAAGGAAACTCAAGACTTGTTAAATTCAGCAACAGTGAAATTGAACGGCTGTTTGGAGGATAAAGCGACTGCTACCGCAAAAATGAACACCTTGCAAGACCAAAATACATTCTTGAAGGCTAACAATCAAGAATTAATAAACAACATGGGCAACCTCACCACCTTAACTACGAAGGGTGCAGACAATTTGGAAAAATCTTTGGAAAGTCTTCAAGAAAAAGATTTAACTATACGGAAATTACAGAATGCCATCACTCGAAGAGATTCTGTGAACCTTTCTTTGGTACAGAGTCTAAAAGGAGTTCTGGGCGACTTGGATGATGAGGATATCGAAATCAGTGTAGAAAAAGGAGTGGTTTTCGTATCTATATCGGATAAGTTGTTATTTAGCAGTGGAAGCTATAGTATAACCAACCGTGCTAAAGAAGTTCTGGGAAAGGTTGCACTAGTCGTGAACAACAAACCTGATTTCGAATTTATGGTAGAGGGCCATACCGACGACGTACCTTACAGAAAAAAAGGAGTTCTTTTGGATAACTGGGATTTGAGTGTTAAACGTGCAACTGCCGTAGTTCGCGTATTACAGAATGATTACAATGTAGACCCTAAGCGTATGACCGCTGCCGGTAGATCAGAGTACATACCTGTATCTCAAACTGAAAAATCAAAGAACAGAAGAACCCGTATCGTGGTTCTTCCAAAAATTGACCAATTCTATAGTATGATTGAAGAGGGTATGAAAGACCCTGCGATCAATAACTAAAATCAATCCATTTTGGTACAAAAAAACCGCAACTTTGTAAGTTGCGGTTTTTTATTTTGTAAAGGACTTGGCGCAATTAATTCTTGACAACCTGACAAGGGTCTAGTCTTAAAATATATCCAACGCTCCTTTCCCCTCCCGCAGTACTACCGGTTCATTACCTGAAAGGTCGACAACTGTCGAGGCGATGTTGCTTCCATAGCCACCATCGATGACCACATCGACCAAATTCTGCCATTTCTCGAAAATAAGTTCGGGGTCTGTGGTATATTCCAAAACCTCGTCTTCATCGTAAATCGAAGTCGATACGATCGGGTTCCCTAAACCTTCCACTAAGGCTTTCGCAATGGCATTATCGGGAACACGTATACCTACGGTTTTTTTCTTTTTGAAATCTCTGGGCAGATTATTGTTACCGGGAAGGATGAACGTATAAGGTCCTGGCAGCGCACGTTTTAATACCTTGAATGTTGCACTATCGATTTGCCGCACATAATCGGAAAGGTTACTTAGATCGGCGCAAATAAACGACCAATTGGCCTTAGCCAACTTCACGGCTTTTATACGTGCGATTTTTTCCAATGCCTTAGAATTCGTAATATCACAGCCAAGGCCATAAACAGTATCAGTAGGATAAATGACCAGTCCTCCCTTGTACAGAACATCAGTCACAGTCTTAATTGCAGCTGGATTTGGATTTTCTTCGTATATTTTAATAAACTCTGCCATATGGAAAAAAATAGTACTTCAAAATTCGGAATAAATTTCGTTAAGAGCACTAAAAATTTTCTCCTTCTTTTTATAACCATCGTTATGCTTTGTGCATGTTCAACGGATATCGGTTTTGTAATGCCCGAAGTACAACAAGAACCTGTAGAAGAAGCCCCAAAGAAACCATTGGAAGCTGAATCATTGTTGGATGTTTCGTATGGGACGACTAAAGATCAGGTATTCGATATTTATCTACCCGCCAACAGGTCAGAGGATACAAAGGTATTAGTTTTAGTACACGGAGGCGGATGGTCTTCAGGCGATAAGGCAGATATGAACGGTTTTATGGATTTTGTAATCCAACAACTTCCAGAATTAGCTATAGTAAATATGAACTATCGCCTGGCCGATAAAAAAAACCTTCCTTATCCGATGCAAACGGATGATATTACTTCCGTAGTCAATTCCTTAAAGGATAATAAGGAGGAATATCAAATAGGTGACAATCTAGGTTTTGTAGGCATCAGCGCCGGTGCACATCTTTCATTGCTATGGGCCTATGCCCTAGACACTGAAAAAAAAGTATACATGGTCTGTAGTATTGTCGGACCGACAAATCTTCTTGACCCTGCCTATCAAAATTCCGATGACGAGACCGTAAAAGAAGTCATCGAGCAATTTGGGCTGAACAATGAAATTCTTGAAGAAGCTAGCCCATTACAAAAACTTACTGAAGGAGCCCCACCCACCATCCTATTTTATGGCGGTCTGGATCCTTTGATTCCTATTTCACAGGGCATTGACCTCGCTTCCAAACTGACCGACCTTGGTATTGAACACGAATTTACACTTTATGAGACAGAAGGTCATGGCTGGGTAGGTTCAAATCTTTTAGATACTTCGTTGAAACTAAAGGTGTTTATTCAAAAACACCTTTGATTTTGTTATTATCTATAGATGAGTATCTCTACATCATTAAAATATTTTTGTAACATATAAAAATTACCGAAGCGGTATGCTTTTGTACTAGAAATCTGCATCGATCTTTATCTGATACCAATTTATATATGCAATAATTTACAAAGAGAAAAATGAAAAATAACAACAAAATTCCTGTTATTGGCGGCACGGGCAAATATCTTGTCCAAGAATTATTATCAAGGGGTTATCACTTCAAAATCCTTGTTCGAAATTCAAAAAAATTAACTTTCAAAAGTCCTTTAGTGGAAATAGTCTAGAATAATGTAAACGACTACGATACCCGAAAATATCTAGCTAAAGGCTGCGATGCAGTGATGAGTTCTTTGGGTTGGGGCAATCATCAAAGAAGATTTTCCAACAAACGCAATCGGTAAATATCCGAATGTTCTCTTGTGTCGGTATACACTGAAAAGAGACGAAATTTCAATTACGATTTCATTGGTAGCAAAAGAATTGATAGTACTATTTTTTCTATTAAATCACATATAAATGAGTGAGTAAGAACACATTCCAAGATAAAATAACTATTTGCGGTATCCCCTTCTTTGAGCATCATTTCCCCTTTTTGGAAAATTATCATTGTATGTGCGCTGAAGTTGATTATTAACTGATTATTGCTCAAGAGCAGATGCTGATAACCATTTTTAAGAAGGTTCTCCCTCATTTGAAACCTCAAGTGTTTATAATGTATGATACAACTTCACAGTTTAATCCAGTTCTTGAATCAAGATATCTTTATAGCTAACACGGGCCTTTCCATCCCCGTGTATTTGTAGACCTATCTTTCCGTCTTGTGGTATCGTTGTATCCGGTTCTGTATAATCTACAGTCTGCTTGCCGTTTAAAAATAATCGAATTCGGTTTCCTTCTGCATGAATTTCGTAATCATTCCAATCCTCAAAGTACACAGTTGGTTTATTGACCAAAGAGTCTGGTGCAGCAAGAACGGTTTTTCTTCTTGACTCGTCATACAACGCACCCCAGTAATTGTCTCCCATATCGGCCTGATAGCCGATCATCTCGTATGCAGGTTCTTTTAATCTTTGGCTTCGAAATTGTACGCCTGCATTGATAAACCCTTCGGAACCTTCAAGTTTGAATTTCAATTTCAGTATAAAATTATTGTAGGGCTCGGTAGTGACTACAAAATCGTTGTGCGGCACCGTATCGGTTAAAGAACCACCCACAATGGCATCATTAACAATTCGCCAATTATTTAGGGTGTCGCCTTCCCAACCGCTATAAGTTTGACCATCGAATAACAATTTTGTTTTGTTTGTATGGCAAGACATCAGACCGATCGACAAAACAATCGCAAAAAATAACTTAGAACGGAATCCAAAGAGCATAAATAGGGCTTTAGGAACTAAAAATAATGAAATTTAAGACTACTATTCGAGTACTTCCAACTTTGCGAATCGCAACAACAACTTTTTAATATCGCCTTTATCGAATTGTATTTCTGCTTTTTTATCGTTTCCAACACCTTCGATTTTTAAGACTTTTCCCCGACCGAAACGGGTGTGGTTCACTAAAGAGCCCTGTGACAGATTGGGATCTACTATGTTGGTATTACCTACGGGGGTTGCAAGTTCCGGTTTTAACTTTCGTAATTTGCGTAGTTGGATCTCATTGGGTTTTTTGACACTGGGCGGGGTTCCGTTTGTGGGCTTGGCCTGTCGTAGACTATTTTTATCTACTTCCCCGAAAATATCTGAATCGATAAGCGGTTTGTAGCGGTAACCGGTATCTATCGGCGTTAAGTTCTCTACATATTGTTCATCGATCTCTTCTAAAAATCTACTGGGTTCTGCATCGATTAGTTTTCCCCAACGATAACGGTTCTGTGTATAGGTGAGATAGGCCTGTTTTTCAGCGCGAGTTAGAGCAACATAAAATAATCGTCGCTCCTCTTCCAGTTCGCTTCGGGTGTTCATGCTCATTGCGGAAGGGAACAAATCTTCTTCCATCCCCACGATATATACATACGGAAATTCGAGCCCTTTCGCCATGTGAATGGTCATTAAGGCTACCCGGTCATCATCGCCCGTATCTTTGTCAAGGTCTGTTGCAAGAGCTACATCTTCCAAAAACTCTCCGATATCGCCGGTAGCATCGGCCAGCTCTTTTTGTCCTTCAACAAAATCTTTGATACCGTTGAGCAGTTCCTCGATATTTTCCATTTTGCCGATACCTTCAGGAGTGCCGTCTTTCTTGAACTCCAAAAGTATACCAGTTTTTTTGGCAACATGCTCGGCAAGGGTAAAGGCATCGGCACTTTCGTTCATAATCTGGAAGCTCTTGATCATGGTCACAAAATCCTCCAACTTTCTTTTGGTACCGGAATTGATTTTCAGGTCAATTTTATCCAAATTCTCGATTACTTCAAAGATAGATCGGTTATAATGGTTGGCCGCTACTATCAATTTATCTAAGGTCGTTTGACCGATACCTCTTGACGGAAAGTTGATAATACGCTTCAGCGCTTCCTCGTCTTTCGAGTTGATAACCAAGCGCAGATAACTCAGTACGTCTTTGATTTCTTTACGTTGATAGAAAGAAAGTCCGCCATAGATGCGATACGCAATATCACGCTTGCGCAATCCGTCTTCAATTGATCGTGATTGTGAGTTGGTGCGGTATAAAACTGCAAAATGCCCATTGAGCAGATGTTCGTTCATTTTGGTATCCCAAATAGAACCCGCTACAAAACGGCCTTCTTCGGCATCTGTAGGACTACGGTGGATCTTTATCATCGACCCCTCATCATTGGCCGTCCACACTACCTTCTCCAATTGGTTTTTATTCTTGGCGATAATAGAATTAGCAGCATTTACGATATTTTTGGTCGAGCGGTAGTTCTGTTCAAGACGATACATAGCTACGTTATCGTAGTCCCGCTGAAAATTCAGAATGTTGGTAATATTAGCACCACGGAACGAGTATATACTTTGCGCATCATCCCCAACTACACAGATATTATGATACCTATCGGCAAGGGCCTTTACGATCAAGTACTGCGAATGGTTGGTATCTTGGTACTCATCGACCAAAATGTAGCGAAACCGATCTTGGTACTTCATTAAGACTTCTGGAAAACGGTTTAGCAACTCATTGGTACGCAAGAGCAAATCATCAAAATCCATCGCTCCTGCCTTAAAGCAACGATCAACATAATTTTGATAGATTTCCCCCATTCTTGGACGTTTGGCCATAGCATCTGCTTCCACCAATTCGGGATTCTGTAAATAGGCTTTAACGGTAATCAAACTGTTTTTATAGGAAGAGATGCGGTTCTGAACCTGTTTGTATTTATAAATATCCTTATCGAGTCCCATTTCTTTGATAATGGAAGAAATCAGCCGTTGGGAATCTTGGGTATCGTATATCGTATAATTGCTGGGAAAGCCCAATTTATTTCCATCAAATCGCAACAGCTTTGCAAAAACAGAGTGAAAAGTTCCCATCCAAAGGTTCTTGGCTTCAGAACTGCCCACAATATTGGCAATACGCTTTTTCATTTCGCGTGCTGCCTTATTGGTAAAAGTCAATGACAAAATATTGAACGCATCAACACCTTGAGCCATCAAATGTGCAATGCGATATGTCAGTACACGAGTCTTGCCAGAACCTGCCCCGGCTATTACCATTAAAGGTCCATCTTTATGAAGTACGGGAGCCTTTTGGGCATCATTGAGTTCGTCTAAAAAATTCTTCAATACTGCATATATTTTGAGATGTGAATTTAGCCATAAATCTGCTCAACCAGAAATCATGTTTTCTACATTTATGAACAAAAATCTGGCATTGCAGCTTTAGGATAATCGAGAAATAAAATTCCATATTACAAGCACCAAATCGCAAATAGAACACTGCGAACTCTTTTTCTAAAGAATTTCCACGAAGTAACTTCCGCAAATTGGAATTTGGGATTTGTAATTTCCTTTATTATTCCCCTATATTTAGAAAATTTTAGAACTATGAGAAGAATAATACTCCTGATATTACTTATAGGAAGTTCATATATATCGGCACAAGAGAAATCAACCGGCCCTATTATTAAGGGCTATGGAGAAGTCTATAAGGTCGAAAAATCTGATTTCAGGGTCGATACGGATATGGAGTACAACGTAGTATTCGATATTTCGGAATCCCCTGAATCCCATATCGAAATCAACAAGAGTATCGAAACTGCGGCACGTTTCCTCAATATGCAAGCACAAAGCGGTGTTTCTGTCGATAAAATGAAGGTAGCTTTGGTCATACATGGTCAGGCCTATAAAGATATTTTGAAGAATAGTGCTTATCAAGAGCGATTTGATACGGACAACCCGAACCGAAAATTAGTTGAGTCTTTGCTCTCTTCAGGCGCACAATTTATCGTTTGTGGACAAACAGCTAAAGCAAGAGAGATTTCAAAAATCGATATGATACCAAATATACAAATGGCACTTTCTGCCATGAATGCGCTTCTAAAACTGCAGCATAAAGAACAAGGATTTATTAAAATTTAAACTAACACTTATGAGAAAACTATTACCGTTAGCACTGTTGGTATCCTTTTGTATAGCCCAAGCACAAGACCCAAAATTGGAAAAGGATTACCAAGCTATTGAGAGCAAGGTCATCGAATGGCGTAGAGATATCCACCAAAACCCCGAACTTTCAAATAGGGAGTTTAAAACAGCCGAAAAAATAGCCGACCATTTAAAATCTTTGGGAATCGAAGTGCAAACCGGAGTGGCCCATACTGGGGTCGTAGGTATATTAAAAGGGGGGAAAACAGGAAAGGTGGTGGCCCTACGCGCAGATATGGATGGGTTACCCGTACCGGAACGAAACAATCTTCCCTTTAAATCGACTGTGAAAGCAGATTTCCAAGGTGAAGAAGTGCTCGTAATGCATGCCTGCGGACACGATACGCATGTCGCCATCTTAATGGGTGTAGCCGAAATACTTTCAAAGCATACGGATAAAATAAAGGGTACCGTGAAATTTGTTTTTCAGCCTGCTGAAGAAGGTCCGCCACCGGGCGAAGAAGGTGGGGCTTTATTAATGGTAAAGGAAGGCGTGCTGAAAAATCCCGATGTAGATGCCATTTTCGGTCTGCATATCAACTCTGAAACCCCGGTAGGTGTAATTCGTTACAAATCCGGTGGTACCATGGCCGCAGTTCAACGTTTTACAATCAATGTAAAAGGAAAGCAGACCCATGGTTCTCAGCCGTGGTCAGGCGTAGATCCCATTTTAATCAGCGCCAAAATTATCGATGGGCTGCAGACCATCATCAGCCGCGAGACAGAGCTCACCAAAGAAGCGGCCGTGATTACTGTTGGTAAGATAACAAGCGGCGTACGATTCAATATTATTCCTGAAAGTGCCGAAATGATAGGCACGATTAGAGCACTCGACTATGACATGAAAGAACATATTGACAGACGCATGAAAGAAATGGTACCGGCCATCGCAAAAGCCTATGGAGGTGACGCTACCATCGAGATTATGGATAATACCGATATCACCTATAACGAACCAGGCCTTGTCGAACAGATGCTGCCTACCTTGAACCGAGTTGCTGGTGCAATGAACGTTCAAACACAAAAAGCCGTAACCGGCGGGGAAGATTTTTCCTATTTTCAAAATGAAATACCAGGTTTCTTTTTCTTTTTGGGAGGAATGACTCCTGGCACTACGGAATCTTTTCCACATCATACTCCTGATTTTATTATCGATGAGAGTGGACTACTGTTGGGCGTAAAATCATTGACCGAAATGAGTTTGGACTACCTTAATGAATAGTTTCTTGTTCAAGTCAACTAAAAAACCTAAACATGAAGTTTTTTAAACCTTGGGTAGTATGCGATTGCCATTACTTAAGAAGAAAGCATTTCGCAAAGAACAAAGAATGATATACTTTTGTTCAAAATTAAAAATAAGTAGAGTTTCCAAATCATATTTTCTATATCCTTAAAAAATTTATCCATGAAGTATATTTTACTCGTATTCTGTCTTACGCTTTTTACAGTTACAACACTACAGGCCCAGAAGAAAAGCGAATTAATCGCTCAAATTGATGATCTAGAGTCTCAGTTAAACGCTATGAAATCTGAAGTTTCTAAATCACGGAATAACGAAAAAATTGCCGCGGCACAATCGGAATCCTTTCAAACACAAGTAACCGAACTTCAAGATGCGAACACTACCCTCATGCAAAATTTGAACAGTTTTGCAGAAGTTTCGAACAAGAAATCCAATACCGTTACCAGTGCGATGGCGAGCTTGGAAGCCAAAGAGAACCAATTAAAGTTAATTAAAAACACCATTTCCAGTAACGATTCGACAACGATAGTCATATTGACGAATGCCAAACAGACGATGGGCGAAAATGTAAAAATTGGTGTTTCCGAAGGTAAAGTCATAATCTCATCAAAATTGCAGTCCCTTTTCGGAAGTGACACCGGCACGACTTTGGCACCTGCAGCAGAAGCTTGGGTCGAAAAAATCGCGAACGTGCTAACAGCGAATCCTACAACGGGGGTAACCATTGAAGGTTTGAGTATGACCGGTGACTTAAACGTACCCGCGCAGCAGGCGGCTGCCCTATCGGCTATACTTCAAAGTAAGTTTGCCATTGCAGCTGAGCGAATCACTACTTTGGGTAGGGACGGTAATCTAAGGGAAGGGATACAAATCAGCATCCATCCGAAATTTGACCAATTTTATTTGATGGTGCGGGAGGAAATGAAGAACTAAGATTTTAGCTAAATGGCGGATTTCATAATTCTTATGATTTTAGCCCATGAACAATGTATAGTTGTTTCATAAACATAGTTCCAAAAAAAGGTTACTTTTTCCTTACTTGACCCATTTCATCCAGATTATAACGATGAAGGGCATCTAAATACCATGGACGATTCGCTAATACAGATTTACCCGAAGAACTGGAGGTTGGAAAACCAACCTGTCTATATTGATTCCCACTTCCAACAAGGTCGCTTCTATTGAATACAAACCACTCCACAATTTCATCATACGAGTCGATATTTGCATAGTCAACTGCTGTTAGGCCTACTACTTCCAAGTCATTGGTTATTTTAAAATAAGGTTCTGTCATAGTTTCTTTAATCAGTTCAGGTATTTCTAAAAAGGGTATTCTCTTATCAACATTACCTTCCCCAAAAACATTAAAACTCCAATTAATAAATCTACTGCTGCCATTACTGCCATTTTCTTGCTTTTGCAATCTGACGGAGTAATAATCAACCTCCTGATTGTTAGCATTAACTTCGATATTGTTATCGTTTATTTGAACACTTGCACTCCAATTTGGCATGTGTACGTCTAAATTAGTGTCCGTTCCCCTTGCACTGTAATAAGCACCGTTTTTTGCATATGAAAGCTCATTGTCATAATAGTTGAACATAGAAAATTTAGGCAAGTCCAGATAGTCAACAATTCCGGTTTCATTTGACGAGTCCTTGTCGTAAATGCTAGCCCTTCTAAAAGCAGTTAAATCTTCAACATTTTCATAAGCATTTCTATGAAAAAATAAAGTGCCTGGGTCTTGTTCCGGAATACCTAATTTTAAACTATTTTCAGCAGCAATTAATTGATCAGCTTCTATTATTATATTGGTGCTACCTGATTCAGGAGTCAAAATGACATATCGGTAGTTTTCTTTTTTACCATCAAACTTTGGTGTACTACCTCCCCATCGATTCGTGCGAATAAATATAGGCTGGATTGCATCATGTTTTATTGTTAGGGTAGTTTGTAAGTCATCTCCAGAGTATCCAGTAGTACTATATCCGGCACCAAATGCATAATAGTCGGGTGAATAATTTACAAATGGAATACCGTTCAATTTAACTTCTGAGGTGTTTTCAAATTCCGGATTATTATTCGGAACGCCATCAGATCTTTTACCACCTAATGAAATTTTGTAGGTCCTTAAGTTTAGAGATTTAGCACTATTTTCGGAGGATGGTGTCCATATAACGTAATCTGCTGTTGAGAATAAAACTTTGTCTTCCAGAATAATCTCGTCTGTATAGACTTTTTGATTTTTGGCAGTTGGTTCGAATACTGCCAATTCTTTTCCATCTAAACTGTTGAAAAACAACCAGTTTTTTACCTGAACTTCGCTACTGCCGTTTTTAAGCCAATAATTGTCAATTAAGAGATGTTTAATCTCTACAGAAAACATTTCAGAAGTCTCATTGCCTTTGGCATCTGTTGCAACAACCATGAAATCTTTTGTCCCAACGGGTATGACATAAGGGTTTATAGATAAATCAAATTGTTTCTCAGAACTAACGCCTAGCTCTTCACCATCATACGAGATTTTAGTTTCTATCGTAGTATCATCAGCAATACTAATTGATATTTCAGTAGTTGTCTCAATAATATCGGTGAAACCATTTACTGTAATTACCGGTTTGGTTTCATCCTCTGCCTCCGGTTCTTCATCTTTAGGGTCTTCAGTGTTTAGATCAGGTTTAGTAGTGTCTTCTGATTTATTACAAGAGAGTATAAAAGTAAAAAGTATTGCTAAAAAATAGAATTTGAATTTCATAAAAGGTTAACTTTAGTTCTTGCAGACAATCGTCCAAGGGCATT
>CAZRIE010000032.1:0-39747 GCA_964600075.1 uncultured Flavobacteriaceae bacterium | reverse complement strand
ACAATGAGCTCAAGCAAAAATACCTTAGCCCCAAAACAGTAAGACTTTGGTAATACAAAAAGCCCAGTACAATCGTAGTCCAAATTGAGAAGATTGGCTGCCGAAATACCCTTCAAATAAAGGCTTCTACTCTACGTGACAAACAAATAACAGCACAAAGAATAAACAGCGAATATACGAGCGGCTGCAGCCCAAACATTAAGTATGTTTTTGGCATTCCAAATGTGCTTTCAAACTGGGCTAGAATTGAAGCCAAACAAAAAGAGATTAAAATTGCGCCAAGACCATCAATTAGAAAAAGCTATTTTTAACTGGATATCAGTTTATTAAGAACTGCCCGGATTCTGATAGTAATAGGTATTTCTATTGTTCTTGGGTTTGCTGAACAAGTTTAAAAGAGTTCACTTTTATAAATAGAACGCTATTCACTACAGCTCCAAAATTTTAATACGGTTACGGTGCATCTCAATTTTTTTTTCATTTTCCAACTTTTTTAACAAACGGGAAATTACGACGCGGGACGTATTCAGGTCGTAAGCGATCTCTTGGTGCGTAGTCTGAATGCAATCATCATGGTTTACCTTGGCCTTGTCTTGCAGATGCTTGAGCAGGCGCTCGTCCATACGCATAAAGGCAAGGGTATCTACGGTTTCCAAAAGTTCTAACATACGGGTATGGTAACTATCTAAAATGAATTGGCGCCAAGTTCGGTATTTCGCCATCCAGATTTCCATTTTTTCTACAGGTAGCATCAACAGCTCGGTATTACTTTCGGCAACGGCCCGAATCTCGCTTTTATGCCTCCCTAAGCAACACGAAAAAGTCATGGCGCAGCTATCGCCTTTCTCCAAAAAGTAAAGTAGAAGCTCATCGCCCTGCTCATCCTCACGTAAAATCTTTATTGCGCCTTCGAGTAGTAACGGCATATGGGAAATAAGTTCACCGATATCAATGATCATGGTTCCCTGCAGAACATATTTTCGAATACCAATAGAGGCTATTTCCTCTAAAAGTGCATCTTCAAAAAGATAGCCATAATGTATTTCTAGTTTATCTTTCATTAGTAATGACTATTCATCGACCCCAATATGGACTTTAAAAACCTGCTCCGAATCTTTTAAAAACTGAAAGCCCTCGTGTAAATTCTTTTGCTCCACCGCATAAGGATAAAAAGTAATCGGTTCGATGCAGACCATGTTCGGTACTTCCGTCCAAAGCATAAAATTATTGAAACCATCTGTTTTTATACGGAGCTGCTTTTTGTCTTTTAAAAGGATTTCGTCACAATCGGCAATTTGCAAAGCCCTACTACCGATTGCTATTATCTCTTCAAGGGAAATTGTTTTATCGCCAGCAACGATTTCAGGATTTTCCGAATACAATTTAAACGCAGGATGATACCCAAGCATATAAGGCGTATCGCGCGCTCCGGAAATCGTAAATGTAATTTCAAGTCCGTTCGATGTCAACTCAAACCGCTTTTGAAAACCAAAATCATATGTCCAGAATAAAAATTGCTTGTTAGATTTTTTGGGGAATTTTGAGTTAGGTACCGGAGTTCTGGCTTTATACATTTTTTCAAAAACAGCCTCCGTTTTCGATTGCGTCACAAGTTCATACTCCAATTCACGTAGCAGCCCATGCTGATCTTGAACGGCAATATCACGTGGGGTCTGCACATGAAAACCTGCCTCTGCCGTAGGACCAATAACCGGAAACATTTCGGTATCGGCACTGCGCCAGCCCGGACTACCCTTTTGATGGATATTTTCATGCCCATCAACTTGATAGCCAACGAGTTCACCGGCATCGATTTTTACTTCCTGATTTTTATTCCTTAATAAAATCATGTTTATGAAATCTATTCTAAAAACCCTTTTTCTTTCATCCAATCATCATTAAACATTTTACCAACGTAACGGCTACCATGATCATGGAACAAGACCACGACCACATCGTTATCGGTAAAATGTTCCTTGAGCTGTAGTACTCCTTTTATGGCCGCACCTGCAGAGTTACCCAAAAACATGGCCTCTTCTTTGGCCAGGCGCTGGGTATATATGGCAGCATCTTTATCCGTCACTTTCGTAAAACCATCGATGATATCAAAATTCACGTTTTTGGGCAGAATGTCTTCACCAATACCCTCTGTTATATACGGATAGATTTCATTCTGGTCAAAAATGCCGGTTTCGTGATATTTTTTAAAAACGGATCCATAGGTATCGACCCCCCAAATTTTAATTTTCGGATTTTTTTGCTTCAAATACGAACCGACGCCCGATATGGTGCCGCCCGTACCCACACCTACCACGAAATGGGTAATCTTACCTCCGGTCTGTTCCCAAATTTCAGGGCCGGTAGTTTTATAATGGGCCTTGCAATTGCTCGGGTTATCATATTGGTTTACGTACCAAGCTCCCGGAATCTCTTTTGCCAATCGCCTCGCCGTAGAATAATAACTGCGAGGATCATCAGGTTCCACATCGGTAGGGCAGACATGTACTTCACTGCCCATAGCCCTCAAAATATCAACCTTTTCTTTAGATTGTTTTTCACTCATGACACAAATAAGACGATATCCCTTGATTGTCGCTGCCAAGGCAAGCCCCATACCCGTATTGCCCGAAGTTCCCTCGACTATCGTTCCTCCAGGTTTAAGAACTCCTGCTTCTTCTGCATCCGCTATCATCTGAAGGGCCATACGGTCTTTAACAGAATTGCCCGGATTGAACGTTTCATATTTCGCAAGAACCAGACATGGCAGATCGGCCGTCAATTTGTTGAGTTTTACCAAAGGTGTATTGCCGATGGTTTCGAGTATATTTTTTGCGTAGTTCATTAGTGCAAAGATAACATTTGATTTCAGGTTTTTCGTTTCAAGTTTTAGATTTGATAGGTTATAAACTTGAAACAGGAAACTATAGAAATTAGAAACTTTTTACCTTATTCAAACTTGATAGCTTTCACGGGAGTAATCTTTGTAATAATATAGGATGGCACAAGTAGCATAAGCAAGCAGAGTAATAAGACCCCAATATTTAAGAAGATAACGGTTGCAAAATCAATATGAATGGGTATATAATCAATATAGTACTCCTTTGGGTTCGGGAATTTTAAGATCTTAAATTTATGCTGTAGCCATAGCGCGCCCAGGCCAATTATATTTCCCCATAGCAGTCCGATGCCTATCAGGTATGCGGCACTGTACAAGAAGATTTTTCGTATACTCCAGTTCGCCGAACCGAGCGCCTTTAAAATGCCGATCATTTGGGTACGCTCCAGAATCAAGACCAGTAAAGCCGTAATCATATTGAACCCGCTAACTATGATTACAATACCGATAATGAGTATAATATTAAAATCGAACAGGTTGATCCACTCGAATATTTTGTAATACTTGTTTACTATAGTCTGTGTATCTAAGGTCGACACGGTTTTACCGTAAATCTCCTTACTCTTCGCATCGATATCATCGAAACTGTTCAAGAAGACCTCAAAATTTCCGATTTGATTCGGCTCCCATTTGTTCATTCGTTGAATATGGCGTATATCCGTAAAAAGATAAAGACCATCGAATTCTTCAAAACCGCTATCATATAATCCTGTAATCGTAAACCTGCGCTGGTTGGGCATTTTTGAAACATCGCCATCCTTCAGAAAAAAAGCATAGAAATCATCACCTGTTTTTAGTTGCAAACGATTTGCCATTAGTCGTGACATCAGAACCTGTTCGTTCAGCTCACCACTATAATCGGGCAATTTGCCATCGACAATATACTCTTCAAAGACCGACCAGTTGTAGTCGCTGCCAACGCCCTTTGCCAAAATACCCTCAAAAGTATCTTCGGTACGGATGATACCTCCCTTGTTGGCAACCGCTTGCACATGTGAAATACCTTCTATTGTTGTGAACTCCGGGTAAAATTCCTGTTCTAAGGAAACGGGCACCACAGATACATCAGAGGCATTGTTATCGTAATTTGAAATCTGAATATGCCCGTTAAAGGCAGCTACTTTTTCACGTATTTTGTACTTTAGACCGATACCCGTGCCAATAGCTATAAGCATCATCACCATACCCAAGGTAATAGCTGCAATCGCTATTTTTATTATTGGTGCAGAAATACTAATTTTATTTGCCTCACCTTTGATGAGTCGCTTAGCCAAAAAATATTCAAAATTCAATCTATGGCATTTTTAAGGTCGTTCAAAAGTACAGTTTTCATTTGGTTTTTAGTATTTCTTGCCTGTGGAAACAAGGCTAAAATCGAGAAAACCACAGTCGATTCCGAGGCAGTCTCAAAAGACACTGTGATACTAAAACCTGTTATAGTTGCCGCCAATCGAACCGATTCTTATCTACCGGCTTTACTAGGCAAAAAAGTGGGTGTGGTCGCCAACCAGACCAGTATCATATTCAAAAGTACGGACACGGATCCTGCTTCGGCAACCGATAAGCTAGAATCACTATTATATACACATCTTGTCGATTCGTTGATTTCCTTGGATGTTGATATTAAAAAGGTGTTTGCCCCCGAACATGGTTTTCGAGGAGCAGCCGACGCAGGTGAAAAAGTAAAAGATGGTGTAGATGCCAAAACGGGATTGCCCCTGATTTCCCTGTACGGAAAAAACAGGAAGCCCACGGCGGAGCAGATGAAAGACCTAGACATCGTACTTTTCGATATTCAAGATGTCGGTGTACGCTTCTACACCTATATCGCGACCTTACAACTGGTGATGGAAGCCTGCGCAGCAAACAGGGTACCCATAATTGTTTTAGACCGCCCGAACCCCAATGCCCATTATGTAGACGGCCCGACTATGGAAAAAGCACATACAAGCTTCTTAGGAATGACCGAAATACCATTGGTCTACGGAATGACCATTGGCGAATACGCTCAAATGATCAACAAAGAAGGATGGCTAAAGGATAGTAAAAAAGCCGAGCTCACCATCATTACATTAGAAAACTGGACTCATGAAACTTCTTATAGTCTACCAGTAAGACCTTCTCCAAATTTGCCAAATGACACCTCAATAAATTTGTACCCAAGTTTGGGGCTTTTTGAAGGAACGAATATCAATGCGGGGCGCGGTACCGAATATCAGTTTCAGCGTTACGGAGCGTCTTTTCTAGATAGCACCCAATACAGTTTCAGTTATACCCCAAAACCTAATTTTGGGTCTAAAACCCCGAAACTGCAAGGTGAAAAGTGTTTTGGAAAAGATTTAAACGAGATTTCAAGAATGAACGAGGTTTCGCTGCAATGGCTCATCGACGCCTATATCAATGCCAAGGATAAGAGCCAAGTCTTCAACAAAAGTGGGTTTACAAATCATGCCGGCACCGAAGAACTTCAAAAACAAATTGAAAACGGGCTTTCTGAAAAGGAAATTAAGGTGACTTGGCAAAATGATTTGGAAAATTTTAAAAAAATAAGGGCCAAACACTTACTTTATTGAACATTCTGAAAACAAAAACTATTTCAAAAAGCTAAGAGGGAGATACTTCAAATAATCTACTATTTTGCTAGGTTTTCTCTGCTATATTTTTGTTGCCCTTTCCAACTTCAAGAGCTTGTTTACTTCAAGCCATAATACCAATTTTGACCTTCCCGGGGTACTAATAGCTTCAGAATCATGAAAAATACTTTCAAAAATAGAGCGCTTTTGAATCACCCGTTCCGTATCATCTTCAAGATTACTGTAAATCATATTCCATTCCTTGAACATGCGAAAGAGGCTAGGTTCCGAATTTAGCAAGATAATATCCTTGTGACTATGGTCTTCCTTAATTCGACCATAGAGGCTAGTTACAAGTTCTTTTTCACCTTCAATGAGCTGTACGAATTTTCCATTGTGATGAAGCAAACAACCTGTGATGTCTTCCTTTTTATTAAAAGCAACCGCTTTTTTTACCATTTGTTTAATTTCATTCCGATTGAAATGGGGCAAGGCAATAGATCGGTAAACAATTGAAAACATATACAGATGAATGAATAAACATTTGTAAACAACAAGGCTTGTTTTTAGAACAGAACGTTACGCTAAAACCATAATTTAAGGGAATTTTTCGAATTACCGCCAGTTCTGTACAGACATTTTTTTGCACTATCGTAACTTTCATCTACAAATTAGCTACACTACCTCAGCGCTAACCAGACTCATTTCAACAACTATTCCATTGGTAATTCGGATGAATCTACCGTCGGCCTGCGATATTTATGAAAGGGTTGTTTGAGTAGACCAACAATGCTTCCATTCTCTACTTCGTCGGGAAAAGTATCGACTCCGTAGACAATGGCCTCTCGGTCAAACTTCAGGTAAGTACCGAAAAATCGGTCCCAAATAGCGAAGATATTCCCGTAATTTGAATCTGTGCATGGCAGCTTGTAATGATGGTGTACCTTATGCATATCAGGAGAAACGATTACCCAACTCAGTATTTCATCTATTCTACGGGGCAGTCTGATATTGGCATGACTGAACTGGGTCGCCACCAAAGAAAGCGATTGATATAACATGACGATACCGATCGGTACACCGATAATAAAAATACCCGTTAAGGTAAAAACAAATCGTATCATACTTTCTAAAGGATGGTGGCGATTGGCCGTGGTCGTATCGACGTTATGATCTGTGTGGTGCACGAGGTGAATCATCCATAAGGGTTTTACCTTATGCTCGACGAAATGGGCCAGGTAAGCCCCTATAAAATCCAAAAGCAGCACACCTAATATTACATAAAGCCAAAGAGGCATCTCAGGCAGCCAATTGATGATGCCGAAATCGTTGGTGACCGTCCAGTCTGCCGTTCCTAACAACAAAAATGCAAGGGCAAAATTTACGATAATAGTGGTGAACGTAAAAAAAAGATTGGGAAGGGCATGTCGCCATTTTTTGTAGTTAAATCTGAAAAGGGGAACGGTACCTTCGAGCAACCAAAAAAAAGTGATGCCCACGACCAATATCAGCGAACGGTGTAATGGAGGTATGGTCTCAAAGTAATTGATAATGGATTCCATTTCGTGGGTTTCGGGTTTCGGAATAAATATACGAAAGTTAGTTTTTAGTTAGAAGAATCAGTAATCAGTAATCAGTAATCAAAATTATCTTTTCAAAAGCATAAAACTTACAACTACAGAATGCTTCTGCCTACTACTACCTTTTTTTCGCGCAACCGTTCTATTCTTGGTTTCATACGGCTCTTATAGGTCATGAAACTTCTTAAAACTCATAAGCTTACTTTATAAGGTACTGTAAATGGAAACTGCTAGCCACCAACTCTTTTCTTCATCGCCTCGACAATATTGTAAGCAGCTGGACAAACTGCAACATTCTTTAGGGTAAGATTCGTGATTTGATGAAACTTCTTTCTATCCGTATGCGGAAACTCACGGCATGCTTTTGGTCGCACGTCGTATATAGAACAATAGCTATCGGCTCCTAAAAAAGCACATGGCACTTTCTGAAGTACATAATCGTTGTCTTCATCCACGCGAAGATACTGTTCGATAAACACCTGTGGCTTTTGCCGAAAATGTTTGGAAATTCTTTCAATATCTGCATTTGTGAACAAAGGGCCCGTGGTCTTGCAGCAATTTCCGCATTTTAAACAATCGGTACGTTCGAATTCTGCTTTATGCAACTCTTGCATTATATAATCAAGATTCTTTGGCGGTCGCTTTTTCAGCTTGGTGAAGAATTTTTTACTTTCGTCATAGCTTTCCTTTGCTTTTTGTGGAAGTTGTGCTATTTCAGCATCCATGTTTATCGATTTTACGCCCAAAACTAGACAAGAAATGTCTAAAAAGCCCATTTTTGCAGAATAAATATTCCATGTATGAGCGACGTTTTTGGAATGGCCCTTTTAGATTATCAAAAGGGAAATTATACTGAAGATATAACCACTTTTTCTTCTTTGGATGAAGAGGATGCTATTCCCCTACCCTATCTTTTTCGAAAGTATGGCGACATGCCCATTCTCGAACAAAAGGCCTTGAAACTTTGTAAGGGAAACATTTTAGATATTGGTTGTGGTGCCGGAAGCCACAGCCTCCATTTACAGCAAAAAGGTTTCGAAGTTATGGCGCTGGACAGTTCGGTGGGCGCCTCAAAGGCCTGTCAACTTAGAGGCCTCAAAAATGTCGCACATTCGGATATTTATGATTTTTCCAAAGAGAAATTCGACACCCTACTAATGCTTATGAACGGTATTGGTATTGTCGGAAAATTAAAAAACCTCGGTCCCTTCTTCGCTCACCTAAAAACACTCCTTAACCCTGGGGGACAAGTTTTACTCGATTCTAGCGACATCATTTATATGTTCGACGAAGACGGCGACGGAGGGCGATGGGCCCCAAATTCCGGTTCTTACTACGGAGAAGTTGAATTCACGATGCAATATAAAAGTTATAAAAGTGAACCTTTTTTTTGGTTATATATAGATTATCGTAGATTACAAGACGCTGCTATGGCTAGTGGGCTTGCCTGCGAACTTGTAAGTAAAGGTGAACATTTCGACTATTTGGCAAGAATATGGGCCAAATAATGAATGAGTTTAATTTTTTATTTGCGTTCAAGCCCGCCTGCCAGACGGGCAGTAATGAAGACTTTTGTGCCCTAATGAAGGTATTTTTTAACGGCAGCGCTGGGCTACGCCAATCAAAAATGGCAAAAATAAGGGTTCGACCCCGAAGCTTCGCGAGTAGGTAAAATAAAAAGTTTAGACGAGTTTAATATGAAATGGAACGTTTCTTGCGTTATAGAAATAGCGACAAAAAGAATTTTATGAAAAAGACTTATTTTACCATATTCATCCTTTTTTTAGGGTTAATGTTAGGATGCTCTAGTGATTCCGATGACGATTCCCCTGAAAAACCGAAAGCAGTAGATAAAACAGCCAACCTTCAAGGAACTGGTGATTCTGCCCATGACCTATTGTCAAACGATAAATTCACTAAACTAAAGGTAGAAATTGCCTATGTTGATGGATTTCAACCTACTCAAGAAGCTATGGACGGTTTTGTAGCGTACCTAAAAAAAAGAACGTTCAAAGAAGTTGTCGATATCGAATATAACAAACTCGAATCCCCTAACGAAGAAAGCCTTACCCTAGATGAAATCTCAGATCTTGAAAGCGACAATAGAACGCTGTATAACGATGGCGATACCTTGGCCGTCTACATTTATTTCTCAGATGCGCCCGCCGACGGCGATGACGAAGATGAAGGTTTGGTAACCCTTGGCGCGGTATACCGTAATACCTCTATGATCATTCACGAGGTTACCGTACGAAAACTTGCCGATCAGAGTATCTTTATTTCTGATGCAGACGTGGAGAGCTCAACCCTGAACCATGAATTTGGGCATCTGTTCGGACTTGTAAATCTAGGTACCGAAACCGTAAACGACCATGAAGATGTTCAAAAGGACGACGACGGAGAAACAATATTGGACAGCGAAGGGAAGCCGCAGGGGAACAGTCATTGTAATGTGAAAGGGTGCCTTATGCGTGCCGAGTTACAATTCGGCGGACCTTCTAACAAAAGTAAATCAGCATATGCAAAAAGTGAAACCGGATTAAAGGCAGGATGTATGTTAAGCGGTAAAAGTGTGCTTAGCATGCTAGAAGTCCAAGCAGCAAAAGGGCCGCTGTCCGCCGCCCCTGGTTTAGATAACGAATGTCTTTTAGATTTGGCCTCCAACGGTGGACGATAACCCTCTAATTCCTGAATGGGGGGGGGTATTTTATTTTAGGGAATATTCAAATATTTATGGGTCTGTAAAGAAACTTTCCATTTGGGGTTTTGCATCACGTAATCAACGATTAGTGCCGTTACTTTCTCTCGAACGCTCCATTCGGGCTGTAAATATAAAATACAGTTTTTATTGACCTTTTTAGCTTCCTGTTCGGCAAAAATCAAATCGTGTTTGTTGTAGACGATGACCTTGAGTTCGTGTGCCACATCATAAATTTTTCCTTCGGGCAGCTTGTTCTTTTTAGGAGATAGGCAAATCCAGTCCCAAGTACCTGTTAACTTATAAGCGCCGGAGGTCTCAATATGTGTTTGAAGATTTTTGTCCTTGAGGGCGTCGGTCAATGGCTGCATATTCCACGTTAGGGGCTCTCCACCAGTAATCACAATCGTATCGGAATACTTGGCGGCGTTTGCGACAATGTGTTCTATGTCGGTCGGCGGATGTGTTTCTGCATTCCAGCTTTCTTTTACATCGCACCAATGACAACCTACATCACAGCCGCCCACACGTATAAAATAGGCTGCCGTACCCTTATGGAAGCCCTCGCCTTGAATGGTATAGAACTCTTCCATTAATGGCAGCAAGGTTCCTTTATCGACCTCCTGTAAAACTTCCTCTTTTAGCATTTGCCAAAGATAAGCCCCCTCTAACTCCCCCACAAGGGGAGATTATTTCTTTTCCAATTTCCAAAACCCAAATTTAATTTAATGAATATGGATAATGGATACTTATGTCAAACACAAAAAATGGCGACCCTAACTCGAACCACCGAAAATTCCCCTATTTTTAGCACAAAATAGACCCAATGGCCAATAAAGAGGAATTCTTTAAACATATTGAATCCGGTTACGCGACCAAAGGCGATTACATTGTAATGGGTGCCGCAATGCTCGATGGAGAAGCTGTCACCAACGCCTATGTAAAAGTACCGCTCAAGACACTGAACCGTCACGGGCTTATTGCGGGCGCCACAGGCACCGGAAAGACCAAAACGCTTCAGATCATTGCAGAGAATTTATCGGATAAAGGGATACCAGTATTGCTGATGGACCTAAAAGGAGATTTGAGCGGCATTGCACAACCGAGCCCAGGGCATCCGAAAATCGATGAACGCCATGCTAAAATCGGGCTTCCGTTCGAGGCCAAAGCCTTTCCTGTGGAGATTCTTTCCCTTTCAGAACAGGATGGCGTTAAACTGAGGGCAACGGTTTCCGAATTTGGGCCAACTCTTTTGTCGCGTATTCTAGACCTTTCCGAAACACAGGAAGGTATCGTAGCCGTTGTCTTTAAATATTGTGATGATAATAAACTTCCTCTTTTAGACCTGAAGGATTTCAAAAAGGTATTGCAATATGCCACTGGAGCAGGCAAAGCCGAATTCACCAAAGACTACGGCCGCATTTCGACCAGCTCTACAGGTACCATCCTCAGAAAAATAATAGAACTTGAACAGCAAGGTGCCGATCTGTTCTTTGGAGAAAAATCGTTCGAAGTCGACGACCTTACCCGAATCGATGAAAATGGAAGAGGCTATATCAACATTATCCGGTTGACAGATATTCAAGATCGGCCCAAACTCTTTTCCACTTTTATGTTAAGCCTTTTGGCAGAAATCTATAGTACTTTTCCCGAGCAAGGCGATAGTGATAGACCCGAATTAATTCTCTTTATCGACGAGGCCCACCTTATTTTCAAAGAAGCGTCAAAAGCCTTACTCGACCAAATCGAAAGTATTGTAAAGCTTATACGCTCAAAGGGTATCGGTCTTTACTTCGTTACTCAAAACCCGACCGATGTACCCAATGCGGTGCTTGCCCAATTGGGCCTCAAGGTACAACATGCTTTACGTGCTTTTACGGCAAGAGATCGAAAGGCCATAAAATTGACCGCTGAAAACTATCCCGAATCGGAATTTTACGATACCAAAGAAGTATTGACCTCCTTGGGTATCGGCGAAGCGTTGATTTCGGCGCTTGATGAAAAAGGAAGACCAACTCCCCTAGCCGCAACGCTACTCCGCGCACCGATGAGCCGTATGGATGTATTGACCGATCGTGAGCTAAAATCTGTTATTGATACTTCGAAACTCGTCAAAAAATACGGAGAAATCATCGACCGCGAAAGCGCCTATGAAATTCTGAACGAAAAAATTGAAAAAGCCGAAACCGCTGCGGAAAAGGAGAAGGCAAAACCCCGAACTTCGAGCAGAAGAACCAGTACACGCCAAAATCCCATTATAAAAGTCTTGACAAGTGCAACTTTTATTCGCGGAGTTTTGGGGATTTTGAAGAAAGTTATGCGGTAATAAAAAACCGGAAAAGAGAACCGAAAACCAAAACCAAAAATATCATTTACCAAGAAACATATGAGAAGTATTTTAGTATTTATCTGTCTGGTTCTTTTATTTACGAGCTGCGAAAAAGAAAAAAATTCCACCTTCTTGATTACCAAAGACGTCGTCGGAAAATTAGATAAGATCAGCTTGGCCCGAGACCTAGAAGTAATTTATGAGAACGATTCTATCGCAAAAGATTCCGCTATTGTCAATGCCGCCAACAACAGCAAAAAAATAAAAGTTTTCGAGAAGGGCGGCAAACATTTGCTGACCTTGACCCCAAGTTCCGATAGTATTCCGACCATTGAGAATATTCGTATCGAAGATTCGCGCTTTACTACGGACAAAGGAATAGGCCTCGGCAGTACTTTTAAGGATATAAAGGATAACTATACCATACGAAAAGTAGTCACCTCGATGAACAATGTTGTCATTTTACTAAAGGACAGCGATGTGTATTTCACCATCAGCAAAGAACAATTACCTTCAAGTCTACGCTATGTTTCGAGTGTGAATATTGAAGCTGTACAGATTCCAGATGATGCCAAGCTCAAGTATATGATGGTCGCCTGGGATTAAAAACTAGTTCAAATACAAACTCAAGCGTGCCTTCCGTCGAAGTAGGTTCAAGGAAATTTTAACGCACGAAATAATTAAGTCCATCATGAATCCACTTTTGCAATATTTATTGGTAGAGCGTGCCAAGACCAAATTAAAGGGTAAAGGGGAAGCTAAAAAAGTCTCAAAACGGCAGCTTATAAAAGAAGTACGCTCAGGACAGGTCGAGTTGGCCCATGCCATTAAAGAATTGTTGTTCATAGCCATCGGCGTATGCGCAGCGGGTTTCGGACTAAAGGGTTTCTTGCTTCCCAATCAGTTTATCGATGGAGGCGCTACCGGAGTTTCCCTTTTGATACAGGTAACCTCAGAAATACCGTTGGGACTTTTATTGGTCATCGTCAACTTGCCTTTTATTATTATGGGCGCCAAAATGATAAGCAAAAAATTCGCTATCAAAAGTATCTTGGCCATCGTTGCACTTGCACTTGTGGTACATTTTGTTCCCTACCCCATTATTACGAGCGATAAACTTCTAATTTCCGTTTTCGGTGGCTTCTTTCTCGGGCTGGGTATCGGCATGGCCATGCGAGGGGGCAGTGTCATCGACGGTACGGAAGTGCTGGCCATTTACCTCAGCAGAAAATGGCACTTGACCATTGGCGATGTATTACTGCTCATTAATATCTTTATCTTTTCCGCAGGTGCCTATTTACTTTCCATGGAAGTTGCGCTCTATGCCATTCTCACCTATCTGGTTGCAGCCAAGACCGTTAATTATGTTGTCGACGGTGTCGAAGAATATATCGGGGTAACCATTATTTCGCCAAAGAACGAAGAGATACGTATCATGCTCACCGATAAAATGAGAAGGGCCTGTACAATATACAAGGGCCAAGGCGGTTATAGCCAATTTGGTGGCCAACGCAAGACTATGGAAATTATCTATACAGTATTGACCCGTTTGGAACTCGCCCGTCTAAGTACCGAAATCGATAAAATCGACAAAACGGCCTTTATTGTTATGGGCGTGGTCAAGGACATCAAAGGAGGAATGATAAAGCGGAAACCAATGAAGGAGTAGTCCTGTAAAACAATGACTACATTGGTTCATGAGCTTTTTTGAAACTGGTTACGATTTGTCATTACAAAATGTTTATGCTTCTCCGCCCATTCCGTCAGTTCGATAAGTTTTTGCAGGTATGAATGGCCGAAATCGGTCAGTTTATATTCCACACGTATAGGTACTTCAGGAAATAGTGTTCTTTCAAGATACCCATCACCTTCCAAATGTTTTAGACGTTCACTTAGTACCTTATTTGAGATGCCGTATACCTTCTTTTTTATCTGGTTGAAACGCAATACGGGATAGTAACCCAGATACAAAATGATAAGAATACTCCACTTATCGGAGGCCAAGGCCATCACATCGCGTATGGGACAATAGTGTTCAGTTCGGTAATCGATATGCCCAAACATTTTTTTGATTTTTTTTGCGACCCTAACTTTCTGGTTTTCAGTAATAGTTTCCGTTTGCATACGTAATGCTATTTTTGACACCTCTTTTCTTTGAGGAAAAGAAAGTGTACTTTAGTTTTTATTTCTTACCAAGTTACTTAAAGTAACCGAAATTACAAAGCATGCGAAAACTCTTGAACAAAATACTCCCAAAAGTATACAGGCTTTACTTCAATGTGCTGGTTCTGTTTTCCAAGAAAATAGCGGCCAAAAAAACGTTCGACGTCTTCGTTACTGTTAGAAAAGGAAAGGTTCTCCCACAACAACATGATTATCTAGAAGCTGCCAAAAATTCTATTTTGGAAGCATGCGGACATCGACTGCAGACCTATCTATGGCCCGGTAAAAAAGAGATGGTATTACTCGTACATGGCTGGGAGAGCAACAGTTTCCGTTGGCGTATACTTATCGAAAAACTACACGAGGCCGATTATAATATTGTCGCATTTGATGCCCCGGGGCATGGCCATTCTTCGGGCAAATATTTATACCTCCCCCTATATTCCGATTGTATTCAAAAAGTTATCGAAACCTATTCTCCTAAACATGTTATAGGCCATTCCTTTGGGGGCATGGCCATTCTTTTAGATGAGTTTAACCACCAGAATACCAATGTAGAAAAAATCGTGACCATTGGTTCGCCATCGGAGTTTTACGAACTGCTCGCACATTATCAAAAGCTTGTGGGTTTTAATAACCGTGTGCTAAATGCTTTTGAAACCCATATTATCAAACGATTTGGTATGAGCGTACGTGATTTTTCATCTTCGCGGTTCGTAAATAACAACACCAAACAGGGACTCCTAATACACGACGAACTCGATATGCTTGCCCCCTTTCATGCCTCTGAAAAAGTACATGCTAATTGGGAGGGCAGCACCTTTATTCGCACCAAAGGCTTGGGGCATTCAATGCATCAAGACGATATCAACAATAGAATCGTTAATTTTTTAGAGTCGTAGTGAAGAGCGTAATTCTCGAAATCTTTACCAGCAAAAAAAGCACCTTATTGAAAAACGGCAGAATAAATAATGGGTAATAAATGCAGTTTTGTTATCTTTTAGGAATTCTTCGGTGCCTATGAAAATCATCATAAATCTCATTTGTACGCTTGGTATTGTATTTTACGGCCAGGCCCAAATAATAAAAAAGACGATACCCAACAAACTGGTCGTTCTTACCTTCGATGATGCTCCGGCAAGTCACTATTCGGCAGTTGCGCCCTTGTTGCAAAAATTCGGGTTTGGTGCTACTTTTTTTGTTTGTGAGTTTCCGCCGAATTTCAAAGACAGTACCTTGTATATGAATTGGCGGCAGATTAAGGCCCTAGGTGATATGGGTTTTGAAATCGCCAACCATACTCAGACCCATGCCAATGTCACCAAACTATCACAAGCAAAGTTCAATAACGAACTGGGTTATATCGAGAAAAAATGTGATTCATTGCAGATTTCGAAACCTTCGAACTTTGCCTACCCCGGTTACGGACTGAACTCTGAGGTACTAAGATTTTTAAGAAAAAAAGAGTATGTCTTCGCCCGCGCTGGAGGTAGTAGAGCTTATGACCCGTTGACCGACCATCCTTATCTCATACCGAGTTGGGCGACCAACGCCGATAATAAAGACGAAATATTGGCCGCACTTGACAAGGCCCATGATGGGAAAATCGTAGTTTTGACTTTTCATGGTGTACCCGATGTTGAGCATCCTTGGGTAACTACGCCGCTCGAACTATTCAAAGAATACCTAGACTATCTGGCTCAAAACGGTTATAAAGTTATAGCATTAAAGGATTTGGAGGCCTACATCAATGTTGGTGAAGCCAAGAATACCATTGTTCCCGATTTAACCAAAGGACTTATGAACTAAACATATTTTTCATGCAAACCATCACTCCTTTCCACATTGCCATCCCCGTTCACAATTTATCCGAATGTCGAACATTCTACCGTGATGTGCTCCAATGCGAAGAAGGCCGAAGCAGTGGGCATTGGGTTGATTTTAATTTGTTCGGGCACCAATTGGTGATTCATTACAAACCAAAGACCGGGTCGGAAGACCTGCACCACAATCCAGTAGATGGTCATGCCGTTCCCGTACCGCATTACGGGGTAATTTTACCTTGGGACACATTTCAATCTTTTGCCGAAGAACTCAAAGGCAAAGGCGTTCAATTTGTCATCGAACCTTATGTACGCTTCGAAGGGCAAGTCGGGGAACAGGCGACGATGTTCTTTTTAGACCCCGCCGGCAATGCCTTGGAGTTCAAGGCTTTTAAGGATATGGGGCAGTTGTTTGCCAAGTGACGTCATTTCGAGGTGCATTTTCGCGACGAAGGAATCTGTTGAATGTGTGTTCCCAACTTACGGATTGCTGCGTTACCTAAAGCTTTTCGGTCGTTTTCAACATTTGTTCGTCTCCTCGCAATGACAGATTACTGCGACCAAGAGGTCGGGGTTCTATCCCAACGGTGCTTTTTTAATTCTTGCAACAATGCTTCGGAAAGTTCTTTACCATCACTTGTGGCCGTATTAGCCAACACATTACGTTGTTTCCGCATTCCGGGAATCGTGGTGCCGACCGTTTTGTTTTCCAAAATAAAGCGCAAGGCCATTTCGGCCATGGTCATTCCTTCGGGAATCAATGGTCGAAGCGCATCTGCATGGTCGACACTTGAATTCAGGTTTTCGGGCACGAAATAGGTGCCACGCCAATCGCCCTCCGGAAAGGTCGTTTCTTTGGTAAGGTTTCCGGTCAAGGTACCTTCATCAAAAGGTACACGAGCAATTACGGCGATGTCTTTTTCCTCACAAAGAGGGAAAAGAACGTCCTCTGGATTTTGATCAAAAATATTGTAGATGACCTGTACTGCATCGATGAGTCCTGTTTTTAGGGCCTCAATTCCGTTTTCGGGTTCCCATCGGTTTACGCTGATACCCATGGCCGCTATCTTTCCAGACTTTTTCAAATCTTCAATAGCACGCCGCCATTCGTCGCGATGCGACCAACCGTCGTCCCACGTATGAAACTGCAGCAAATCGATGCGCTCCATTCCCAAATTCGTCAAGGTCTTTTCGGTATATTCGATAATGTGGTTGGTGGGATAGGAATCTTCGAATGCATATTCCGGTTGTGCCGGCCATTGAAAATTTTTCGGTGGAATCTTGCTAGCTGTATACAATTTGGTCTTCGGATGCCTGCGTACCAATTCGCCCAACAGTTCTTCACTATGCCCTTCGCCGTACCCCCAAGCGGTATCGAAAAAATTAACGCCGTTTTCAACGGCCAAGTCCAATGACCGGGCAGACTGCTTATCATCGGATTGCGTCCAACCCGCCATACCCCACATGCCATAACCTACTTCACTTACTTGCCAATTGGTTCTTCCGAATCTTCTATAGATCATATTAATCCTTTTTGTTTTTGAATTTTTCTCTTGCCCAGACAAAGACTCCGTACAATATTCCAAAAATAACTCCGGTTTGTAGTTTTTCCAAAATTACTTCTTGGGTATATTCCTTTTCTAGAATAACGGATATAATCGTGAAAAGCAAAATTGCCGCCACTACTTGCGAAATCAATTTTTTGATGTCCATTTGCAAATTCAATATTAATGTTGATGAAATGCATCGGATACGAAACCTAAAACCACTGGAAGGGATTCGCGCCAATACGTCCAACTATGCCTGCCGTCGCGTACCCGATATTCATGCTGAATTTCTTTTTTGGTCATGGCGATATGTACCAGACTGTTGCCTTCAAAAAGAAAATCATCATCGCCACAATCGATAAACCACCTTACGGATTTGACATCTTCAACAGGAACTGTCTTTAGCAACTCCAACGCATTGTGCCGCTTGAAATAGGCTTCTATTTCCGCTTCGGAGTACTTAACATCTCTTTTTTTGAGACGTTCTTTAAAAACTTCAATGGTCAATGGTCCGATAGAGGCACTCAGCGGACAAGCCGACGAAAAAAGTTCTGGATGGTGCAGCGCATACATAAACGAACCACCTCCACCCATGGAAAGTCCAGCTATGGCGCGATACCGTTTTTCAGCTTTTATCCTAAAATTCTTTTCTACATGTGGCATCAGTTCCTCAAAAAAGAAATCTTCGTAACGCCAATCATCCCCTTGGTTAAAATAACCGCGTTTATCGGTATTGGCGTCGGGCATAATAATCACCATCGGAGTAGCTGTTCCATCCTTAATTGCATTGTCGGTAATTCGAAGTACTTCCCCAAATTGTACCCAACCCGTTTGGTCGTCGCCTGCGCCATGTAACAAATAGAGTACCGGATAGGAGCGTTCGGAAGTTTCATAATCCGGCGGTAGGTAAACGGCATATTTACGTCCCCCTTTCAAGATTTCACTGGTCATAGAAAGCTCGTCGTAGACTTTCCCGGTCTGGGCATAGACCGTAAAATGGATGAATGTCATCAGACATAATAGTAGCATGGTATCTTTCATAATCATATAATTAAATAAGGTACCCATATGGTCTGCCTCCCCCATTTGCTGCGAGTTGTGTCTAAGATGCTTTCGTGTATTTGCTAATTCACCAAATCTTTGGAAAAAAAGCATCAAAAAACAACTTCTTTTCGTAATCAACGGTATAGGTCGGGTAGACTCAATATCCATTGCTAAAAGCTGCATCCGCGTCGGCATAACAGCCTTCAAAAATAGGTTTCCAGATTTTTTTGACGGTAGCTTCTTGATCTTTTGATAGCTAGTTCCTCGTTTTCTCCTTAAAGGACAAATGTACATAAGCCAACAACGACAAAGCAGAAACTCTCAACCTAAGCATGACGTAAAACCTTGTATTCGCCAGATTAAAAATCTCGGTAATTTAATTCCAAATATTGATTAGCTTCCTCTTCGGCAAATTTTGCCTTTTCGGCATCCCAATGTAAAATCTGATTTGGAAAACGGCCCGCGATGGTTCCCAAAAGAATGGTTTCGGTCAATCGTGATGCATATGAAAACGGTGCACTGGTCTCGCCTTTACCCAAACAGGCATCGACAAACTGATGATAGTGCTTAGGACCTTCCGTATCATAGTTGCGTACAATTTCACCCAAATTATTGGCTTTTGACACTTCTGCAATCTCCGAGGATATATCAACATATTTTCCTTTGACGATTTTCTTGGGTAATTGCATAAAGTGAGGTAACAATAAACGCCCTTTTTTACCGATAAACATGGCTCCCTGTTCGGGCAGCTCACCCAAGCCAGCAGTTTTGGCATCGAGAGACATTTTATCTTCCATACTCGCCTCTTTAGACTGTTTTTTGTCGATCTGGGTTTTTGCCCCAGGTAATATGAGGTCTTCGTGTGCTGATGGCATTCCGGGTCCGTCGTACCATACCCATTTAAGCGACTTGGTGGTATAAGGAGTTTCAGGAAACTCATAAGTAACCGTATTGTTTTCCGGATACCCGAATCCATTAGGTTCGCGGCATTCATTCTTAATGGTCGAGGGAACATCTAACTGAAGGGCATTATAGGGGGTATCAAATATATGCACGCCCATATCCCCTAAAGTACCGCAGCCGTAATCCATCAGTTTTCGCCAATTACCAGGATGGTAATAGCCTTCTTTGTAAGGGCGCTCTTTGGCCGTACCCAGCCATAGATTCCAATCTAATTGAGCTGGCACGGGATCTTCCCCTTCGGGGGCTTCTCCATTATAGCCCCATGATTTGGGTGACCAGGCCCGTACGGTATGAACTTTGCCAATAATGCCCGATTGGATTAAAAGGGTGGCCAATTTGTAATCGTAAAATGAATGTACCTGAATGCCCATTTGTGTGACCAAATTCTTTTCTTTGGCCACTTTCATCATTCTTCGAGATTCTTCAACGTAATGTGTCAAGGGCTTTTGACAATATACCGGTTTGTTCATCTCCATAGCCATAATTGATGCGGGTGCGTGCGTATGGTCAGGGGTCGAAACAATAACTGCGTCGATTTCGTCGCCCATTTCATTAAGCATTGCGCGATAGTCAAAAAACACCCTTGCGCCCGGGTGTAATTTATGGGCCTTGGCCAGATTGATGGAATCGACATCACATAAGGCGACTACGTCAACGGCACCATGCGAAGAAATGGCGCCTAAATCTGAGGCCCCCATATTTCCGACCCCAATATGGGCGGTGCGTAAGCGTTTTTCCTGTGAAAAGGCCCAGGTCGCCGATGGCAATAGGGCAAATGATGATACTGCAGCTGCACTTTTGAGGAATTCCCTTTTATTCATTTTTGTGTGTTTGATTATAATTTTTTAATCTTAATGTTCTTTAGCCATAACGGACTGTCATGATCTTGGAAGCCGATATAACCCGTTTTAAAGGTACCGTATTTCGGGGAGTCTTTCCATTTTCCCTTGCTTTTGCGAGCGTCCCAATCTTCGGACCAAGGCACGAAAGACAGTAATTTCTTTCCATTGAGCCAGTGTTCGACTTTTTCGGGAGTGAAAATAACACGGGATGTATTCCATTCCCCGGCAGGTTTTATGATTTTTTGTCCTTCATCAGGGACGTGCATGGCATAATCGGCCCCTGTTTTTTGCCAGTCCTCTAATTTGGCGTTGTTGATTTCTTCCCATTTCAGGTCGTCTAGCATTTGGTATTCGGGCGAGGTTTCTGGTATGCCCCAGTCACCTTCATTTATATGGTATAACATGCCACTGTTTCCTCCCTCGGGAATTTTCCATTCCCAGGCCAATTCAAAATTATCGAACTCCTCGGCCGCATAGATAATGTCTTTACCCCCTTTTCTATTGGCCTCGGTTCTTTTTTTCGTGTCGAAAGTCAAGGCACCGTTTTCTATAACCCATTGAGGTGGCAAGTCATCGCCGTTATAGGACCGCCAACCTGCAGTGCTGGTGCCATCAAAAAGATACACCCATTCATCAACTTTGGTCGTCTCAGTCAGTGTGGTTTCTTTTGCCTCCTCACTTTTCTTAACTTCGGTTTTACAGGAAATAATTAAAATCGAAAATGATAAAATTAAAGCGAACTTTTTCATCAGGGTTTTTTATTTAGTTTTAATAGTCATTACGCAATCATAACTTTTGTTGAGATACTTTGCTACAGAGCCTAAATCTAGCAACATTCGTTCAGGAATCAAAATATTGCCCTGCAATTTAGCCCCGTACGACTTGCAGAACGTAGTATCAAATTCTGCCATGTATTTTTTTGAACTTACTTTTAAAAACGGACACCAATTTCTTCGGCTTTATTGAACAGCTAAAACATATAGCCATTGGCGGAAGTGTAAGGCATCGTTTTACCCTTTCTTTTGAACCTTAGGCATTAGACTGCCAAGGCAGCATAAATTTTGAGGTTTTCTTGCCACATAACGCGTCTATTTTGAGGTTCTACTTAATCTGAAGTTGTGTGGTTTATCTATAATACGTTTTAGCATTACGATTTGACCGCAATGCCACATCGTATGCTTTATATTCCAACTCAAGGCCCCTGTGGACTGTTTGGTAAGCATTTTAATTTCGGTCATGTCGTTAGATAGTAAAATACAAATCAAATGGGTTATCCTAAAATCAGCCCTTTTCGGCGCACCCAGAAGAAGGCAAAAATGATGTTGGGTATCCAACATAGCCAAGCCACAATGCGATAGGCGATGGTAAAGTCCTGAAAAGCTATGGTCAACAAGGGCAACCAAATACGAAGGGTCACCGCAGCGAAACAGGCGGCATAACTATAAATCATTAATCCTTCATGTAATGCAAAATCTCCTTTCCGAATAGCTAAATAGGCTTTTACCGTTGTGTACAACCAAACGACACCCAAACCCATAAAGCCCAGCGTAGTGACCAGGCCTCCAGTTGCATTGAATGCGATAAAGATGCCGCAGCTCCCACTTATAAGAGCGGTGATAACATATACTTTGCCAATGGTTCGATGTCTTGCCAAATTGGCCTTGCGCATTTTTTTACTGAATTGTATCCAACCTATTACCAACGCCAGCCCACCAAAAAGAATATGACCGTAAAAACCAACATTCCAAAATAGGTTGGCCAATAATTCGTCACTTTTTGAGGCCAATAATCCGAAGTTCCGATCAACGCCAAAATACAAAAGTGGGTACAGACCAACGCCTATCGCCAAAAAGACAAAGACAAACCAAGCTACTTTATTTGTATTATTCATACCGCCAACTTTTTAAATCTGCCCCCTCGGGAGCGCTTTCGTCAATTCGTTTCATAATCTTGGGAACATACATCGTATTATAACGCAAACGGCTGATGGCATTAGGTTGGTTTGGATCACCGTTCCAGCAATGTTCGGCGCGGTCACCATATAAAACTTCCCCTTCGTAATAGGGGTCGTTTGTGCGCTCTAGAAAATCTTCCATCAAGTAGACGGCATTGTTCAAATAATAGTTGTCCATATCGCCACAGTAGATATGAATCTTGCCTTTGAGGTTTTCTCCTAGCTTGGCCCAATCGCGCTCCAAAATGTGACGAAGGTCATAATTCTCTTTCCAATATTCGGCTACTTTATAGTCCATGTCTCCGGTCATTTTGTCCCAAATCCGAACCGGATAACCGTCTTCACCTTGCGGGGAATACGTGGCTTCCCAAATATCCCATTGTTGGCCGGATCGACTTTTATCGCCCAAGACCAGTTCTAATTGATTGCCTTGTCGTAAAGTAGATTGAATCTGCCCCAAGTAGTCGCGATGACTAGGGACTTCCAGTTTCTTATGTTCACTATCGTAGTAGTAGGCATTTTGGTCTTGATAAATATTGGTCAAGCAATATGCCCTAAAATCGATCGGGTCGGGGCATGCTGCAAAACAACCGTTGTATTGCTCAGGATATTTGATCTGTACCGCCAGAGCTTCCCAACCGCCCGTCGAGCCACCATACAAAAAACGCGACCAGCCTTCACCCATACCACGGAACTGCTTTTCAATTTCAGGGATAAGTTCATACGTAATCGCATCACCATATGGCCCCTGATTTGCAGAATTGACCGCATATGAATCATCATAGTACGGTGTGGGATGCTGAATTTCAATAATAAGAAACCTAGGGAAATCAGGATCGTTCCAACGTTTGTAAAAATCATAGGCTTCCTGTTCTTCGATGATGTTATAGCCTTCCAAATCGAATCGTGCCGAATACTCAGGTTCTAGGTCTGGGTCGGGCGGAGAAGTTCGAAATCCACCAAAATCATTGGGAAAATGACCATGGAATATCATGAGGGGATATTTTGCTTCAGGATGTTCCTTAAATCCCTTGGGCAAAAGCACATGCGCGCCCAAATACATATCGCGGCCCCAGAATTTGGATAGCTTTTCTGATTTAACCTTAATGTGCTTTATCCATTCGGTGTCTTCCGGTTCTTCAATCGGGGGAATTATTTGGTCCATCACAACAACTACATTTTCAACCCCATTTTCGGTAACCGTAATCTTAAAAGGCTTACTGTATAAGTTTCCCGGAGATTTGTTCCATTGTTGTCCTTCGCCATTATCCATAGGCAATTTTACAGTTTGCCCGGTGGAAAGATTGAATGTTTCGTAAACATGCAACAGGGCCTGTACATTATATTGCCCCGGAGGTATATCTGACAAGCTGGCATAAGGATAGCCGAAAATCGTTGTATCAAAAGTTTGTGATTCACCGGGAGCCATTCCCTCGACATTCATTCCGAAAATCAGTTGTGTTTTGAGTCCGTCATTAATCTGAAAACGGGGTTCTTTTTCATCGTCGATAGAAAGCATCAAAAAGAGGCGGCCATCTCTACTTTGAGAACTGGCTTCATCTGAAAAAGATACTTCTATTTCAAATTTTGAAGAATTTTGAGCTACGCACAACAAACTAAAAAATAAAAAAACAAATGTGATAGGCTGTTGATTCATAGTCGTATTATTTCATCAAAAGGTAGGGATTTCCATTCAATTGGCAAACCGAACTTATTCATATGAATTCAGGAAATTACTGTGGGTTATTGGCCTTCACAGATGCCAATGCCAAGAAAAGTAAAAAGGCCAACCCTAAATAACCCACGAGATGGTATGAACCAAAGGTGGAAAAACAAAGACTAAAAATGGGAGGGGCCAGTGCGCTGGCCAAAATCAGAAAAGACATGATTTTTCCGGTAATTGCACCCAAATTGGTACGACCATAGAATCGGGGCCACACGATAGCATTGAGCACCGCGAAAAAACCGCCTAGAATTCCGAAACCACCAATTAAAAAGGGGACACCTATTGGAGTAGCCAGAAACAGAAATCCGACAGAAGCCAATATACCACCTAAAATCATGAGGTATAGGTACAGTTGCAATTGCAGGTAATCGCTTAAAAAATTAAAGACCGTGGAAATCGTTACCGCAACGACCGATGCGGGTAAGAAAATAGAAATCGCATCTTCCTTTGGAAAACCTTCACTCGCAAAAACAGATACGACATGAAAGGTAAGTCCGGTAATAAAAAAACTATTGAATGAGAGTATAAGACCATACATCCAAAACGCTCTGGTGCGCTGGGCTTCTTTTGCTGTGTATTGTTTCGCTACGGGTACCCATCCGGGTTTGTCATCCGGGTTGCTAATTTTCCCATCGGGCAATAGCCCATGTTCTTCGGGTTTGTTTTTGAAAAATTGGATGATAAAGAAGCTGAAGACCAAAAGACCTATGGCCAAAAATTGCCAAGCAACCTCCCAACTATAGTCTTCTATCAAGACGTTCACAAATAACGGTGAAGAGGAAAAGCCAAACGATATGGCCACACTACTTATGGCGTTCACCTTGCCACGATTCTTGTCGAACCATATCATAATCATGTTCCGAGAGGCCATGGTGAGTACCCCCTGACCAGAAAATCTCAGGATAAAGAACAGCACGGTCATCAGCACAAAAGGGATTAGCCATGTATCAAGATTCAATACCACCTTTAGCGTCTCGCTCATTTGAACGGACCATGAACACAAGAGTAAGGCAATGGCCAAGGTAACCGCGGCAAAAAAAGCGACATAGCGAGCACCATATTTATCGAACCATAATCCTGCTCGGCCAATGACCAGCGAACTACAGATTGTACCGATCATGTAGGCGTTGCTAAATTGGTTTCGAGAAAGGCCCAAAGCATCTTTTACAGGATCCGTAAAAACAGAAACCCCTATAGTTTGACCAGGTATACTGCAGTAAATACCGATAGAACCGAAAACCAATATCACATAGCCGTAAAAGACCGGACTTTTTGATGGATCGATAAAAGAAAATCGGTTGGTTGCGGACATTTAATTCAGAAAGATGCAAAAGTAAGGGTTTTGCCAGCCGCGTTCATTTTTTGATGGTATAATATCATTTCTACCGCCAGATTACTCAGTTAAAATGTGCCTTTTTCCAACGTTCTTCAAAATAAAAAAAACTGTAGCTATGGCTATACCTGCTTTTTCTTTTTCGAAAAGAACAAAAATGGATTATTTTCCTTTGAGTAATTCAGCGGAAGAATTAATATGAGATTTTCGAAAACCATACGTAAATCGAGTTTTCTACGTTAGTGATAAAACAGTATTGTCTTCATAAAACCCAAATCTTATGAGAAAGCTAGCATCTGTAGTATTCATTCTCACGTTAATTATTGCCATGAGCAGTTGTAGTATCGACGACAGCAACGATATAGAAATTCTAAAGCCGGGAGATACGGTCATAATAGGAAAATTAGTGTCAGAGAAACTCCGTTAGACAGCAACTAGCGTGTAGGATTTCAGCTTTAAATTTAATTGTAAAAGTAGTTACTTCGTTAACCTTGATGTCTACGCTGATGCTACCTCCAAGGCTGGTTACATACTTGTTTACCAAATAAAGCCTCGACCCTTTAACATCTTCTTTACCATGAAATCTTTGGTTCAACTTGAAAATGCGGGATTTAAAATCGAAGAAAAACAAATACTACTTAAATAATAAATTATTTTCTACTCCTATGCCTTTCCCTTGCTAAAAGTGTATTCTTTAGTAGCATCGCAATGGTCATGGGGCCCACTCCTCCTGGGACGGGAGTTATATAGGAAGCTTTTTTACTGACATTCTCAAAATCGACATCACCAGTAATATAATATCCCTTTTCTTTGGTTTCGTCGGTAACCCTTGTGATACCTACATCAATGATTACGGCACCTTCCTTGACCATATCCGCTTTTAAAAAATGCGGGACACCCAGAGCGGATACGACGATGTCTGCCTGTAAGGTAAGTTCTTTAATATCCTTTGTGCGGCTGTGAGCAAGTGTAACGGTACAGTTCGCCGCTTTTCCTTTTTGACTCATCAAAATACTCATGGGTCTACCAACAATATGGCTACGACCAATTACGACTGCGTGTTTGCCCTCGGTATTAACCTCATATCGTCTTAAAAGCTCCATAATTCCGGATGGAGTTGCAGAAATAAACGACTCCATATCCAAGGCCATTTTGCCAAAATTGACCGGATGAAAGCCATCTACATCTTTATCGGGGTCTACTGCCATCAGTACTTTTTGTTCGTCAATGTGTTTTGGCAAAGGAAGCTGCACAATATAGCCATCAATATCATTATTGGCATTCAGTTCATGTACTTGCTGCAGCAAAGTCTCTTGCGTAGTTTCTTCAGGCAAATGAATCAAAGTAGACTCAAATCCTATTCGCTTACACGAACGGACTTTGCTCCCCACATACGTCAAACTTGCACCATCATTTCCGACAAGCACAGCTGCAAGATGTGGCACTTTTTCGCCCCTCTCCTTCATCTTTACCACCTCGGCTGCGATTTCTTCCTTTATTTCGTTGGATATTTTTTTTCCGTCTAAGATTGTCATTTTAAAAGAGAATTCAGTGGGCCGTTGCAGTACTGCTCTTTCACTCCAAATTTGCCCGAGTTTGTAATCATATAGTTTATAAGTCTACGTACATCTTCACTCCCTTCAGTAAGTTGATTGTAAACCTCATCTGTAATGTAGTTGCAGATTTCGGAAAAGCTTTTGACATATCAAAAACATCCATTGCCAAAGAAAATTTCTTTTTGTATGCCTCAAGAGTTTTAAACTAATCCGCTACAAAAATTCAACAGCCTACTGCTACTGCATAGTGTAACTAGCCACTTCATACTATTTCTGACCTAAGCCGCCCATCATCTGCATCATCTTCTTACCGCCGCCACCTTGCATCATCTTCATCATTTTACTCATCTGGTCGAACTGTTTTAAAAGTTGGTTGACTTCCTGTACCTCGCGTCCGCTACCTTTGGCTATCCGTTTTTTACGACTGACATTCAATTTTGAAGGGTTCGATCGCTCATCGGGCGTCATAGAATGAATCATAGCTTCGATATGCTTAAAGGCATCGTCATCGATATCTATTCCCTTTAGGGCCTTTCCCATGCCAGGAATCATACCCATAAGATCTTTCATATTCCCCATCTTTTTTATCTGCTGTATCTGGGAAAGGAAATCGTCAAAACCAAATTTATTCTTGGCAATCTTTTTTTGAATTTTTCGAGCCTCTTCTTCATCGAACTGCTCTTGCGCCCGTTCCACCAAAGAAATTACATCGCCCATGCCCAAAATACGCTCTGCCATTCGCGAGGGGTGGAACACATCGATAGCTTCCATCTTCTCGCCCGTACCGATGAATTTGATAGGTTTGTCAACGACAGATTTAATAGAAATAGCGGCACCCCCACGGGTATCACCATCTAACTTTGTCAAGATTACTCCGTCAAAGTTCAAGACATCGTTGAACGTTTTGGCTGTGTTCACCGCATCTTGCCCAGTCATCGAATCGACCACGAAAAGGGTTTCTTGAGGCTGAATAGCCGCATGGATGTTCGATATCTCGTTCATCATCTTTTCATCGACTGCCAACCTACCGGCGGTATCGACGATAACCACGTTGTAACCCTCCGATTTTGCCTTGGCGATGCCAGCCTGAGCTATGGAAACAGGATCATTGTTATCACGGTCGGAATAGACCTCTACCCCGATTTGCTCCCCAACAATATGCAATTGATCAATGGCCGCAGGGCGATATACATCACATGCAACCAATAAAGGCTTTTTAGATTTTTTAGTCTTTAAAAAATTGGCGAGTTTCCCTGAAAATGTAGTCTTACCCGAACCTTGAAGTCCTGCCATCAAGATTATCGATGGTGTACCCGAAAGATCTATACCTTCGGTCTCCCCACCCATTAGTTGGGTCAGCTCATCCTTTACAATTTTGACCATCAACTGGCCCGGTTGTAACGTGGTCAATACATTTTGACCGAGCGCTTTTTCTTTGACGCGATTGGTGAATTCCTTTGCAATTTTAAAATTGACATCGGCATCCAGCAAAGCCCTACGAACTTCCTTAGTGGTCTCAGCTACGTTTATCTCTGTAATCTGCCCGTGCCCACGTAGGGTGTGGAGCGCCTTGTCCAGTTTTTCACTTAAATTATCAAACATCGTCTTGCATACTTTTTGAAGAAAGGCAAATTTAAGAATAAGTAAGGGAAAGAAAGAGACATTACCATAAAAATAAGCCCCCACCTTAGCGCTCCCATAAGGGCTAGGGAGAGGACAAAAAAAGCGCCCATCTCTCAATGGGCGCTTAGAAAAAAATGTGGGGCAAAAAGGGTTATATATTTACCTATATAGCGGCATAAGTAGGTGTAACTTATTTACAGACTTTTACGAGAATAATAATCTCGTCACCACGTTTCAATTTGAAACGCTCCAAAGTACATTCAATGATTACCCAGTCACCAATATAGTTTGACAAAGTCATACTGAGGTCATTAAAACTAATAGATTCTTCTGATATTGACCAATTTCCTTCATCAACAACGGTATCGTTTGGATTGTGAACGTGAATATTCATATTCGAAAAATCAATATTTACATCCTCAAAGAATGTACCGTCTTCGTACGCAATTTTCCATCTACAATCACCTAGCCTTTCGCGAATTGTATCCATTGTACAAACTTCAGGATCATAGTCACATGCCATTTCCATAATGATTTTGTCGTCACCATCGAACAATTTAATTTTGCCCTCCTCGATTTCGTAAACGTACCAAGTCTCATTGAACGCGTGGTTGTCTTTGAATTCTATATGCAATACAACCCGAAAATCGGTAACTTTAGTGCTCCATTCGCCTTCAATACTATATCCATACCCATTATCGGCGATTACTTTACCATCTTCTTTAAAGGTCAAAATATGCCTAGCATACTCTGCCGAATTGGGCTGATTCGTTCTTTCTAACTTTACCACCTCCCATGGGCATTCCAATAAAAAACCATTCAACCTTTCCTCAGTGAAATCGTCATCATTGTGATCGTTATCATCATCTTCATCGCACACTTTTTTGGCACGCTCGATGGCATCTGCCAATTCACTGTTACTATTCACAGTTACCTTTGTGCCATCGAGATGTTCAAAAGAGACTGGGAAATCAAAACTAATAAGATCGGTTTCCTTCAAACCGGCAAAGAAACGTCTCAATTGCTTATCGCTCTCGACAGTTACATTATCAGTCTGCTGAAAATTCGGGTTATAAGTGAAAACCGTAACAGGATACACTATATCGATACACTCAATATCGTCATCGCCACCACCTTCTGTGCATTGCTCGGCAATTTCGCGAAGACCTTGCACGCCGTTTATGGTTACCTCGGTATAATCGGCCATGGTTATGGTTATCGGGAAAATAATTTCCATAATATCCTCATTGTCATCCACAGCATCCAAAATTTCTTCAATCGTCTTTAAGTCTGCCATTGAATCAATGGTAAGTTCCAGTCCGTTGACTTCAACGGTGTAGGGAAAACGGATATCGAAACAACTCGCTCCGTCAACGATATTGTCATAAGACCCATCGTTTGAAACGGTCCGAGTCATCAACTCTACTGTCGCCGAACTTGCCGTCAAAGTTTGCTCTTCATCGATGTCTTCTTGAAAGGGTTCCTCTTTTTGGCAAGAGGTAAATACCAACGCCGCACCCAGTAGGAAGGTATACAGCGAAAATTTAAAATAATTTTTCATAATGATTTGGAATTTATTGTTACTTCAATCCTAAAACAACCAATTTTTAAAATACCCTACCTGCCCTATTTCGGTTTTTTCAAATATCTTTGGAAAAAACCAACCCATTGGAAACCAAAAATACAGACAATGTTTGCGAGGAGCAGGTCTTTGGCACTATTTTCAAAGCTAACTCTAAAACGGTTTTTAATTACATATATTATAAATTCGGAAATCAGGAAAAAGCATACGATGCTGTTCAAGAGGCGTTTATGAAATTATGGGAGAATTGCGCCAAGGTCTCTCCCGAAAAAGCGAAGTCATATGTCTATACTGTAGCCAACAATTTGTACTTGAATGTGATAAAAGCCGAAAAAGTACGTTTGAAGTATGCAGACAAGACTTTAAAGACTACTCATGAATCTCCTGAATTTTTGATGGAGGAGAATGAATTCAAGGAAAAACTGGATCGCGCGTTGAACAGTCTACCCGAAAACCAGCGAATCACATTTCTATTAAATAGAATAGACGGAAAAAAATATGCCGAAATTGCCGAAATGGAAGGGGTAAGCGTAAAGGCCATTGAAAAACGGATGCATTTAGCGCTCAAAACACTGCGGGGGCAGATTGACGGAATTTAGTCTGGATGTTCAATTAACGGGTTTTTAATACCCTAAGTTTTACTTCGACCGAGAATCTTATATGCCTAAGCTCGAAAAGCAAAACATATTTTTAAAAAGTCTACAGTCATTATTAAGATTTCGAGTTTGGGCCCCGACACAAAATGAACATTGAAAACATTGAGATTGGCCGACTTGCTAAAATGCATATTACGGGAGCAATGCAACTAAGTACCGCAGAGCGTTGGAACCAAAGTGAAGCAGACTGGCAAAAATTGATTGACGCCTACCCCGACCGTTGTCTTGTAGCGTTGTACCAAAACACTGTAGTCGGTACTGTAATCGCTACCGACTATGGCGGTCGAGTCGCCTGGATCGGAATGATGTTGATTTCTCGAGAATTTCGGGGAATGGGAATCGCAAAATTCTTATTGCAAACCATATTAAAACAACTCGCCGATGTTCCGTCGATAAAACTTGAAGCTACCGCTGCCGGCCTCCCTCTTTATACAAAACTGGGTTTTATAGAAGAATTGACTGTACATCGCATGGTAGCTTCCAAAATAATTGGGCATAGGATAGATACCAATCGTAAAGGTCGGGCAAAACAATCTACAAAAAATGATATATTTAGGGCGTTCGAACTCGACAGAAGTATATTTGGAGCAGATAGATCTCAAATCGTAGACTTATTCATTAGCAATCAAGCATGGCACCTTGAAAGCAACGGGGAAATCAGTGGTTTTCTATTGACACGGCCTGGCATTGATTATTTGCAACTTGGGCCGCTTTCGGCAAAGACTCCAGAAGATGCGAAAATTTTGATTTCGGAAGCACTGGTTCAAAACCTTGAAAAACTGATAGTAGTAGATATTTTAGCAGACAAAAGCTCGCTCAAAGAATTCTTAGTTTCACTGGGGTTTGAAGCCCAACGCTCTTTTAAAAGAATGTATTTAAAAAACAATTCTTTTTCAGGAACTTTGAGGCATCAATTCTTGATAGCTGGCCCTGAGTTGGGTTAATTGAGCATATCGTAATTTTTAACGAAGTAAAAGGTTGTTTTTTATTTAATTTCTTTTACAATTCGATAACTTAAAAATATGCTGGGAAAAGTAGGGTTTTTCGCTAATCGGTTGTTATTAAAATATAAAGCAGAGATATGCAAGAGAATTATTTAGCAAAATGGCTGAACAACGAACTCACTGAAGTAGAGCTCGCGGAATTTAAAACCTCCGACGAGTATGCTACCTATCAGCGTATTCTTGAGGTTTCCGGGCAATTGGAAACTCCTGGTTTCGATGCAGACGAAGCATTGATGGCTCTAAAAAACAAGCGTAAATTCGAAGATACCAAAGTGGTACAACTACATCCGTTCAAGAAATTTTTACGGGTTGCCGCAGCTGCTGCTGTTATTATGTTCGGCTCTTATTTTTATCTGAATTCCTTGGATGAGACCATCAACACGGAATATGCGGAAAACAAGGAAATCTTACTCCCCGATAATTCAAAAGTCATTTTGAACGCCGATTCCGAACTATCGTTCTCTGAACGAAATTGGGATACAAAACGAAATGTCGACCTTAGAGGGGAAGCCTTTTTTAAAGTAGCCAAGGGCAAGCGCTTTACTGTGGCTACCGATGCCGGTATGGTTACCGTTTTGGGTACGCAGTTTAATGTAGAACATCGAGAAGGGGTCTTTGAAGTCACCTGTTTCGAAGGGTTGGTGAGTGTAACTTTTCAGGATAAGGAAACAAAATTGCCAGCGGGTACCTCTTTTATGGTTATCGACGGTACAATTGTAGATGCTCTTGAACCGAAAACTTTACAGCCTTCGTGGCTTAACGATGAGAGTTCGTTCAAAAGTATACCGTTGAAGTACGTTTTCGATGAGTTTGAACGTCAACATAACATAAAAGTGGAGACCCAAAATATCGATACCGGTCAATTGTTTACAGGTACCTTTAGCAATACCGATAGTGATCTTGCGTTAAGGAGTATAAGTATGCCTTCGCAAATAAAGTTTAAATTAGAGGGCAGCAAAGTGCTCTTCTATGGCGAAAAAGCTCCGTAAACTTTTACTCTTTTCTATAAGTCTTACGTTTTTTTTTACTTCGCATAATGTTGAGGCTCAAGAGAACACTCAGAAAACATCCCTTATTTACTACCTCCAAAAACTGGAAGAAACTTTCAATATCAAATTCTCCTATGCCGATGCTGACATCAGCAATGTAAAAATAATTATTCCATTGTCCGACGCGCTGGAAGCTATTCTATCGGACCTTCAAAAACAGACGCAGCTTCAAATCCAAAAGCTTAATGATCGTTACTATGCACTCGTCCAAAATACTAGGCTGAGTATCTGTGCGACCGTATTGGACAATTTCGAGAAAAATACCGTCGGCGGTGCCAGTGTAGAGGTTTTAGGTACTGAAATCGCCGTTATTACCGATGAAAACGGTACCTTTTCATTGACAGACATTCCTCGGGATGCCGCTTTACAAATCAAATACCTAGGGTATAAAACCTTATTTGTCGATGCCAACGAACTCGTGGACCACAACCCCTGTAAGGTCCTATTACTGGCACAGTTTTACCAACAGCTACAGGAAGTGGTCGTCTACGAATTCTTGACCAAGGGTATTACAAAGCAACTTGACGGAAGCCTGCAAATGAACAGTGAAGAATTCGGTATACTTCCTGGCTTGATCGAACCCGATGTATTACAGACCGTTCAGGCCCTTCCGGGTATCGAAAGTATTGATGAGACCGTATCCAATATTAATATTCGCGGAGGAAGTAACGACCAAAACCTAATTCTTTGGGACGGGATAAAAATGTACCAGTCCGGACACTTTTTTGGCCTCATTTCGGCTTTTAATCCCTATCTCACTGACAAGGTTACCTTGATTAAAAATGGAACAAGCAGCCAATATGGTGACGGGGTAAGTGGCATAATCGATATGCGCACAAAAGATGACATTACCGAGGAGTTTTTCGGCGGTGCGGGATTCAACCTTATCGGAGGAGATATTTATGGACATTTCCCCATAACCGATAAATTGGCGGTTCAAATTTCAGCCAGACGCTCCCTCACCGATTTTTTGAACACCCCAACCTATGAAAAGTTTTTTAAACGGGTTTTTGATGAAAATGAAATAGCACAAGAAGGTGATTTCTATTTTTATGATTTTACGGGAAAGGTCTTGTACGATATTAATGAAAAACAAAAAGTACGCTTTAGTTTTATAAACATAAATAACCTCCTAGATTATTCCGAGCGTGAAATGGATACTGATAGGGAGACCCAAAGTGCGCTTGACCAGACCAATCTTTCTTTTGGCGGCAGTTTGGAAAGTGATTGGGGCAGCAAGTTTTCTACTTTTCTGAATACCTATTACACCCAATACAGTCTTGAAGCCCAAAATACGGCAGCGAATTCAGAGCAAATTCTGTTTCAAAATAATAAAGTACAAGAAACAGCTTTAAAACTGAATACCATTTATACAATCAATAGCAAGTTAACTTGGCTGAACGGTTATCAGTTTATCGAAACCGGTATCGTAAATCAGACAGCAGTAACCCAACCTCCCTTTGAAAGCAACGTACGCAACCTGGTACGAAATAATGCACTGTTCTCCGAAATTGCGTACACATCGACCAATCAAAAGCTATTCCTTCGCGGGGGGCTTCGTTTTAATTTTTTAGAAAATCCCGATACGTTCCAAGAATTTATTATTGAACCAAGGCTCAGTTTCAATTATGCCATAACTCGAGAGTTGAAAATACAGGCCTTGGGGGAGTTTAAAAGTCAGGCCATTAACCAAATCATCGATTTGGAGCAGAATTTTCTAGGAATCGAAAAGCGGCGATGGATCGTTTCCGATGGGAAAAGCCTTCCTGTCACCAAAAGCAAACAAGGTTCATTGGGCATCAACTATGACCAAGAAAATCTGTATGTGGGTATAGAAGGGTTTTATAAGGAAGTTAATGGTATCAGTACATCGACCCAAGGTTTTCAGAACCAAGACCAGTTCAATGGCGAAATCGGAAAATACGATGTCCAGGGCATCGAATTCCTGATCAATAGAAAGACTGAAGCCTATAGCATATGGGCCAGTTACACCTATAATTTTAATACTTATCGATTTGACGGAATAGTGCCGCCAGAATTCCCCAACAATCTTGATATTCGGCATACGGCCACTTTTGCCGGAACCTACACTTGGGGGAACCTTAAATTAGGAATCGGACTCAACTACCGCACCGGGAAGCCTTTTACGGAGCCCGATGCAAATGCCCCGATCGACGACACGGTTTTTCCCAACCGGATCAATTACCAAGAACCGAATAGTAGCCGATTGCCCGAATATCTTCGTGCCGATGCTTCGGTTATCTATAATTTTGAACTAGGCTCGGCGATAAAAGCTTCGGCTGGTATTTCGGTTTTAAACTTCACGGATCAAGAGAATATCTTGAATACCTTTTACCGTCTTAATGATGACAATGAAATCGAGACGATTGAAAATATATCTTTGGGGCTTACACCAAACATTAATTTTCGGGTCCGTTTCTGACCAACTTCTTTAAAAATTTAGAGTCCTAATTAGGCCAAAATACTTTCATGACCAGAATCTTTGACAAAAAGACAGGAACTCTTAGTCTTCTCGTTCATTTCTTGGACAAATTCAAACTTAAAATTTTCATCCATACCAAATATATTAAGATCGGCACGGGGAGCATTCTCAACGATTTCCCTAAAACTACCTACGAATACTTCAATCAACGTTTCTGGTAATCTTGCGAGATTTATCAAAGACTTTAGAAATTCAAGCGCATTTTTCTCTTCGCTTGCATCGTTGATTACCATTATTATCCGAATTTGGGCGTCCCAATTCTTTTTTAGTTTGTACGCAATCAATGTCGATAGGTCTAAACTACCGATATCCCATCCAAGTTCCCAGTTGCCCCTTCGATCGCTTACCCAAACATTGATGAGATTTCTTTGTCCCAATAATGCGGTTGGATGTGATGAAAACAGAAGTACCCCAATCTCTAATCTGACACTTTCTTTAATTACGGGTCGAATCTCCGTTTCAAAATTATCATGTTGTTGCAAATTCAGAAATACAATGTTTGGCCTAAAGAAAGCGCCCCGTAGCGCTTGATTACCATAATTTACCCCTTTGGCAAAATCATCACTATGAATAACCGTCCAAGAAGAAAATACACCTTTCGCATAAAAGGATTCGGATAACGACTTTAATTCATTTACAAGGGTATCGTTCTCCGTAAAAGGTTCAATGCCCAATAATTTAATCGACCCCTTGGGCGCGGCAATATTTCGTAAGAACTGAAAATTACCTTTGACACCGCTAATATCCCTAACAGGCACCATGAGATTAGGTTTCCACGCCCTTTGCTGCATCTTCTTCATACCCCAAGTGTGCTTGGCGGCCCATTCGGCAAAAGAAACAAAGAGTCCTGACCGCACATCTTCAAAAGGTGTCTCTAAATTCTGCCGCGATAAAAACCAATACATTACAAAAACGATGACGATAGAAGCTAAACTTATCGTCGGGTTTATAATGAACATGGCCATTACAGAGGATAGCAACCCGACCCATGGTATCCATTTACTTACTTTAAAAACAGGTCGATAACTTATTAACCCTAGTCGCTGTTCTATGATTACCACAACGTTGATCATCGCATAGGTAATCAAGAAAAAGAGAGTCACCAAAGGTGCCACAGCATTAAGATCCCGAAGCAACATGGTTGCAAAAATCATTATACCCGTAACAAGCATCGCATTTCTAGGCTGCCCGCTGGCACTCTGCCCAGCGAGAAACTTGGAATACGGTAATACTTTGTGTTGGCCCATCGCAAAAAGAATACGAGACGATCCGACAATGGACGCCAAGGCCGAAGAAAAAGTAGCCCCGAGAATACCGGCAATGATGAGCGGCCCAAAATAGGATTTCTCGATGATAATATTATAGTTGGATATCAATTCTTCTTCTGTAGCCGAACGTGCCAACCAATACGCCAACACCATATAGATTACGAAACTTACGCCAATGGCCCAGAGCGTGCCTTGAGGAATACTTTTTTTGGGGTTTTCTAATTCTCCCGACATGTTGGCACCGGCCATAATACCCGTTGCGGCGGGGAAAAATACAGCAAAAACTATCCAAAAACTGCTGCCCTTAAACCCGTTCTCAATAGATCCCTTGAAAGTTCCCCATCGTAGGGCATCTTCTGTAGGCAAGTACATCGAGCCATGATAAGCTGCCATAACGATAGAAATAAGCGATAAAATTATGACCACTATAATAAAAAACTGTGTCTTAATGGCAAGATCGGCACTGATATAGGCTATGGCGAACAGCAACCCAAAAGCAATTATATCTACTAAGAATGGATCGTGACCGGGGAATATACCGAGCCATCCCTCCCTAAAACCAAAAATATACATGGTAACGGCCAACCCTTGCGAAATGTACCTGGGTATTCCAAGACTTCCTCCGACCTCCAAACCTAGTGCTTGGGAAATAATAGCATAGGCACCACCGGCGCCAATGCGAATATTAGTGGTTATCGCCGACATGGAAAGGGCAGTACATAAAGTTATTGCGAAAGAAATAATAATGATTAACCAAGCACCGAGAAGCCCGGCATTGCCGACAACCCAGCCCATTCGCAAGTACATAATTACGCCCAAAATGGTGAGCAGTGTTGGCGTAAATACCCCACCAAAGGTTCCAAATTTCTTAAGTTTCGATTCTTGGGTTTGCATGGTCGTTGCCTAATGGCCTCTACAATATAGATGATTTAGCGCATTGTGCAGCTAATAGGCGCAGATTTTAAAATTCATGACAGCCTTTGCTGTCGAATCAATGGTAATTTGAACCAGATAAATATTATAAGATGCAATTACTATCAGAACACCCAAATAAAGAAATTAAGACTATCGAAAATATATGCCTTGGCCTTACATAGCATATTAATTTGAGGGTCCAGTTCTAATTGTTATTCAACCTACTGATAACTAGAACATGTGGAAAGGTAATTGCTGCTAGAAAGGAAAAGAAAAAAGAGAGTGAAGTTTCAAAATTATCTCTGAAGATAAAAAGTAATAGACCTAGCCCCAAAACTGAAATAAGCCAATATGGAAGTGACGAAACGACATACTTTTTTATACTGTTTCCCGATAAATTTCCATGAAGAAATATGATTTGTTCAGCTAATGAAGGTAAGGAATGCCATAAAATAAAATAAATGGCAAATGCCCACAACAAAGATGCTGTGCTAAAAACAATAAAAAATAAAAGAAGAAAAAATACTTCGAGTAAGATAACAGATTTGATAGCCTTTTTGATAAAGGCAACGCAGTACATCGCTACAGCGATTGAACCGCTACAAATTGAGACAATGAAGTAGGAGTCCGGCAAAATATTGTATCCAGTAATGTTTTCAATAATTCCGGTCACGACCTCTTCGTGAGCATTAAAAAGTAAGAAAAGTACAAAAAGTCCATAGAAAACAAAAAAAGCATGCGTTGTAAGCGAAGGTTTTTGAACTTTTGATACCCAATGTTGTTCCCCAAAGTGATATGCACTAAATAGTATAAACAGCAACAGGGCTATTCCCGGTATAAAATAGAATACTGTCAAACTTGCAAGCACAAACAGGACATAGTACGTAACCAACCTTATAAACTTCTTTCCAACACCTTTGGTGTTATTTGACTTTTGTAAAAGTTTAAGATCATTCGCACCATGTAAAATGCCAAAAGACAGAATGAGTATGTAGGCAAAAATATTCTCTGCGCCGTCTTCAAAAAAAACAGCAAGCCAGAGAAAGAAAAAAGTAGCAACAATAATGAAACTTTTCATTTTATCAATATTTTCCTTTGAGTTTTTCATTTTGTTTAAAAGTTTAACATTTTTATTAAACAAAATATGTTTAACGTTTCGTAAATTTACTTAAACAAAACAATTAATTCTATATACTATGACAAATTTTTTAAATTCAATTCATTTGGTTGCAAGACTTGCAACAGACGATTACGTAGGTTTTACGTTCTTCGTTGGCTGTATGGCTATGTTGGCCGCATCAGCATTCTTCTTTTTATCTATGAACAGTTTTGACCTTAAGTGGAGGACTTCAATTTTGGTTTCAGGATTGATAACGTTTATCGCAGCGGTACACTATTGGTACATGCGAGATTACTGGGCTGACTTTGGGGAGTCCCCAACATTTTTTAGATACGTCGACTGGATTTTAACTGTACCACTAATGTGTGTTGAGTTCTTTCTAATCTTAAAAGTGGCCGGAGCAAAAACCTCCTTAATGTGGAGACTTATTGTACTCTCGGTTATCATGCTGGTTACCGGTTACATTGGTGAGGCTGTATACAGAGACCAAGCTTGGGTATGGGGTCTGATTTCCGGTATTGCTTATTTTGTTATTGTATACGATATTTGGCTTGGGAAAGCCAAGAAACTTGCAGTGGAAGCTGGAGGTTCTGTTTTGAAAGCGCACAAAACCTTGTGCTGGTTCGTATTGGTAGGCTGGGCTATTTACCCAATTGGCTATATGGCCGGTACCCCAGGATGGTATGATGGTATCTTTGGCGGTTTAGATTTAAATGTAATATATAATATCGGAGACGCCATAAACAAAATAGGTTTCGGTCTGGTGATTTATGGTCTTGCCGTATCTCAGAGTTCCAAAACCGTTAAAGTCTAAGAAACTTTTTCAATAAGAATATCTGTTATATTCTTACGTACGCTGTATAATAGAAAAGACCGTTTCCCCCGAACGGTCTTTTTTTATGACTATTTCGGAGCCTCCATGACCGAAAGTTGGAAGTCAGATAGAACAATTTATCCTATTATTATTTTTGAAAGGTTTTAAACGGCTTGTGACCTACTA
>CAZRIE010000031.1:8612-40202 GCA_964600075.1 uncultured Flavobacteriaceae bacterium | reverse complement strand
ATTGCCGTGAATTTGAAAGGCGTTTGGTTGGGGTGTAAACACGTTATTCCAAAAATGGAAGAAGGGGGTAGTGTGATGATTACCTCTTCCGTCGCTGGACTGAAAGGGTTTGCGGGCTTGGGTGCTTATGTGGCTACCAAACATGCGGTCATCGGTATCATGCGGGTAGCGGCCTTGGAAAATGCCAACAGAAAGATACGTGTGAATACGATACATCCAGGTCCTGTAAACAATGACATGATGCGGCGAATCGAACAAGATATGTCACCCGATAGTCCGAAAGAAGTCATGAAAGGTTTTGAGGCTACAGTACCTTTTGGCCGATATGCCGAATCGGGTGAAATCGCCGAGATGGCTTTGTTCTTGGCCTCGGATGAAAGCAAATATATTACGGGTTGTACCCATTTGGTCGATGGCGGCATGTTGATGACCTAAACTTTAAAGGAATCGAAATAGACAGAAAATGAAATCTTTTATAGTCCCTTTCATGGGCGTTCTTTTATTACTGGGGGGGTGTAAGGAAAAATCGGAAAACAAGAACCCGAAAACAGCACAGCCCGAAGAAGAAATCACAATTGAAAAACCAGTTTCTCCCGTACTAAAAGTACTCGTAAAATTTGCAGATTTAGTAATTTCCGATTCCATAGCTGCAAATGAATTTTTCCTTTTTAAAGAAATCAAAGAAGATGGGGTAGTTGAAGTTGTGGATGTAAATAAGGCAATCGACCTTTATAAGAAAATGATAAAGCGCGGGACGGTCACTTCATGGCCTATATTCGAAATAAAAGATACAGATACCTCAATACTATTTGCTGAGGGCATTGGCTTTGGAGGTCCTATATGGGCAAAAGCTTTGGTCGATAGAAAGTCTCTGGAAATCAAAAAAATCGAATTCGACCATAAAGCGGAATCTGAAGGCTATGGGGCAGAGATGACCAAATCGTCCTTTGAAGACAAGTTCGTCGGCACAAAGATAGACCTCGAGAAAAAAACCTTTACCCTTCAGAGAAATATGGAAAAAAGAATCGATGACGGCACTATGGTCGACGGTATTTCAGGAGCGACCATGACCAGTGAGGCCGCAATTGAAATGGTCAATTTTGGGCTGCAAAAGTACCGTGGGTATTTAGATCAACAATAAATAGAATATAATACCAACTTTGATGAATCCATTAAAAGTCACAGAAGTAACGCTACGGATTTTTCAAGAAGAAAGGTTTTTTTTGCGTCAAGGATATTACATAAAGCGTTGGGTTTTGAAATCGACCTCAATGTCACTACGATAAAAACCCCACAGGAAGCAAAAAAGCACCTTCCGGGTATGGCGTGTTCAATCTTTTGCACGATGGAAAATTATAGGAAGACCATTACATAAGTGCTACTCGGTTTCGCAATATTCTTATGAAAGAACTAGGGAACCCTATTTCATAATGATAGGAATATCAATAAAGATGAAATGGAAGGATACGATACAAGCTATCCTAGCAAATCAAAACCTGAATGCAGGCCTTTTTTGGTTCAGGTAAAACGGAGAAATCATTACCGAAAACCCGCATCGGGCCTGGCAAAATTTTGATTTTACAAAAATGGGGCAGCATAGCGAACAGCAACAGCTCGTTGGAAAGAAATAGAATTAAACTTAAAACCATCGAAATGAAGGGCGGCCTTCCCAATGATTCAGAACTCCAACAAAGCACTATGGAATGTTATGAGACATAATGGGCCAGTACTTGAAATAAGTCACCACTTTAACAAGGCAAAGCAATAAGAAAGTACTCATTTTTCACAAATCTTTTGCTATGTCTGGGCGGTTCTTCTTTACTATATTATGGCTTTCTATTGGCTGCAATCAATTACCAATCTCCTCATTTCAAAAGCCCTAAAACCTGTAATACATATTGTTTTTTTGGTTTTTTAAAATTGGCTAGTTACTTTTTCGCCATTCTTTCCTTAAAACTTAGGTCAGATAGTATCGATATAAACGAAAGCAACAGCCTTTCTGCTATTTGTAGTGCCTTATAGTGTCTTCTTTTTTTATTGAAACCTTATTTTGACAAGTATGTAGAGCGGCAACAAAATGGATAGTCAAACTGAAACCGCCTTTTTCAGCGGGGTCTGGGGTTTAATACCTTTTATTTCGAGAAATTTTTTATTTGCTATTTTCTTTTTGGGACAAACTCTGTTAAATAATTCGTCTGTGCGTAAAAATAATTACCCGTAAGGCATATAAAAACACCACAATACTCCATGCAATCAATGGCCACTTAATCCATAGATATTCAGGAGTAGTACTAAAATTGATAGTCGCCAATAAAATGATAATAGCCGAGTAAATGGTAAGATGAAGATCGAATGCCGATTTTGCCTTAGCCCTTTCTTTTGTCCATTGGTAAGCTTCTCTATTTTTCATAATGCTCTCATCTTTGGTTGATAGTTCAGTTGTCTTATTTGGATCTTCCACATGTGGATTTTCATATCCTATGTTTTGGTAAATGTATCCGTTGACTTAAATAAAATCAATGACTTAGGTCATTAAAAGAAGTAATTGCGCTGCTACATGTCATTTATAGCTCAAGGGTATAGCAGCAGTACCTTGTGGTTCAGTTATTAAGTATATATGAGTTATCTCACCAAATCAACAAAAATGAAAACAAAAAAACTGCTGTTATTGGTAGTCTGGACAGAGGCCAGAACACGATTTACGAATCAACTCATAAATTTAACGGAAGAAGATTTGAAGAAAAGGCTTCCGCCCGCTAAAAATAGTGCAGGTTTCCTGATTCGGCATATCGGGGATGTTGAACTGCTGTTTGCCAAGAACGTTTTTGGTGATAAAGAGGTAAAGGTTATCGCTAAAACGGTCATTACCCCAAAAGATACGGGGATTGGACAAATCTCGCTGAAATAAAGTCGTACGTAGCCCTTTGTTTTAGAGCGTTAAAATCAATGTAGAAAAACAAACCGACACCGATTGGGAAACTACAGTTACTACAAAAAAATTCGGCACCAAGACCAAAGCGGAGGCATTCGGGATAATCGTATCACATACCAATCATCATACTGATCAGCTGTCGGTGTGGTTAAATATGGAGAGTAAGTTGGTGACTTTTAAGCTTAGATACCATTTTACTCAACAAGCTTCATTTCTTTCCATCTTTTGAGTGTAGGAAGGGTTTCGTGCCGAAATTATAGCCTCTTCCCGGGGCATTCCCATTTTTTGGGACATGGTAAAGTTTTTCTCAATTTTCTGCTCCAAAATGATGCCGTGGTCTACGAGCTTTCCTTGCAGATAACAGAAATGACAGTATTCGGTATTGATGGTACTGTCTTTGTTCGTGCCAAAATCGGCCAGTTTATGCATGGGTATACCACAACTTTCGCAAATGTTTTTTTCTGAAATCTTCATCCGTTTGTGTTTTAAGCTTGATAAGTAAAATAACTTTAGCTTTCGGCTTAAAAGATAGCCCTCTTCCGAAAAGTGTGGAATGATCTAGGTCAGTTAACTGAAAATTCATAAAAGAACCCTAAGAAAAATATGTAGGCCCTGTATCAAATTACTTTGAGTCTTTGTTGCCCCTTGGCAAAACTTCTTCGGGGAAGGGAAAAAGAATGGTAGAATTCTTTTCGGCGGCGATATTCGACAAAGTTTGATAGAGTCTCAACTTTATGGCAGAGGGTGATTTGTCTATTTGAAGACCTGCTGCTAGAAGCTTCCCTGCAGCTTGTTCCTCCGCTTCGGCAAGAATAATCCTTGCCCTTCTTGAACGTTCTGCTTCGGCCTGATTGGCCATCATCCGTCTCATGTTTTCGGGCAGTTGAATATCCTTTATCTTCACATCAATGATTTCAATACCCCAGCGGTGGGTTTCCGTCTCCACGATACTTTTGATGTTCTTCCCCATTTCTTCCCTTTTGGAGAGAATGGTGTCCAGTTCTACTTTACCACAAACATCCCTAAGCGCTGCTTGAGAAAGTTGGGTAATCGCAAAGGAGAATTCTTCTACTTCAAGAACGGCTTTTTCAGGGTCACTTATCTTAAAAAAAACGACCCCATCAATACTACAGGGCACATTATCTTCGGTCATCACTTCTTGTGATACAATATTAATGGTGATTACACGTATATCTACTTTTTGAATGGTCTCTACAAAGGGGATAATCCACCTAAGGCCAGGTTGCAAAATTTTTACGTACTTCCCAAAACGGAATTTCAAGGCTCTTTTATATTCAAACACAACACGTATTCCGGCAAAAAGGAACAGCACTAAAATAATAGTAAATAATATAGGTATATTCATGGCTATAGATTTTTTAACTGTTTAAATTTTCTGGTTCAATGTGGCCATACCTTTCTTTTTTGTTAGCCTGACCAACGGACTCACTTTTTTATAAAAAGAAGATTATAAGTGTCTTATATCAAGGTTTTGATACTTCCTTTTAAAGTACGAAAATTAAGTGCTTAAAACAAGCTTTAAATACTTATTATGGATAGTAATATCCATTGTTCAAATCTGTTTTTAATGCTTTTTTACGAACGGTTCTCGTGCTGATTCGACCTTTCTTTTAGTTTTCGACCATAGCTGTTATATTCCAAAATTGTAGCATCACAAAATACCCCAATAGAAATTGTAATCAGAATCTTTTGGGTGTGTCATTAACGTTATGGAGTTGAGCCAAACATATTGGCAGTCAAGCTATTCGTTCTTAAGGTGCTGAATTACTTTCTGAAGTTTTGTGCGCACGTTTTCAGCTATGCTAATGAGCGCATCGTTTTTTACCGCCTGCATCGATGCCGCAGGATCTACAGCGGCGATTTCGATGCTTCCCACTTCCCTTTCCTGAACGACTACATTGCAAGGTAACATCGTACCGATTTTATCTTCGGCTTGTAGTGCCTGAAAAGCCAATTGAGGGTTACAGGCTCCTAAAATAGTGTAATTGTGGAAGTCGGCATCCAGTTTTTTCTTTAGCGTTGCCTTTATATCGATTTCGGTCAATACACCGAAGCCTTCCAGTTTCAGCGCTTCAGTTGTTCGCAATAGGACTTCCTGAAAATTTTGATTTTTGATAGTTGTTGAAAAATAATAGCCCATGGATACAGCTTTTTTAGGTTAGTTTTTTTAAAAGATAAGAATAAGATACGAAAATAGGAGCAGGAAGCCTTGACCTCCTGCTCCTTCTAAAGAGATTGGGTTCGTTTGTATTGTGCTTATTCACTTAATCTTTTGATCGCTACGATAAAAAATTAAAGAATTGATTTTGCAACACTTTCCAAAACTCTTATGCATAGTGCTATGTTCCCCCGAAAAGCGCCATGCATTGCAAAGGAATATTTTCCTTCTTGCGCCAAGATAGTACCAATACATTATCAAAAAAATGATATAGATCAGTTCGGCTAATTTCAATACCAGTCCGAGTGTATATATTCCTTCATTTTTGAGGTTGCATCCCTATTCTTTATGACCATATGGCTTGAATCGACTTGCCTGCTTCTATAGCCCATTAAATGGAAAAACTTTTTGGCTAGGAACCGGGCAACCAGTAAATCGACCTTTAAGGCATTCTTTTTTTTTGATACCCACGAAATACCGGGCAATAGGGGGAGCAAACGATCTACATGTATTTTTCGAAAAAAAGTGGAAAGCGAGAGAAATATAGCAGGTATGTGCTTGATGACAAAAAAACCATCTTCGCCCTGTTTTTGGTACAAGGGCATAAAGATATTCCCTTTTTGGGGCACAAAGACAGGAACCGCGTTGCTCGTGGCAATTTGTTGACCTTTGTTTACGGTTTCAAAATTGGTGAACCCCGGTTTCGTACGAAAATCTTCCCATTGTTGAATTTTATAGTGATGTACAATTTCATAAGTGTTGGCCAAATCTTTGGTGGCGTTGGCCAGAAGATTATAATAGCTATCATAATCTATAGCTGCTTTGCCAATATTTCCGGAGAAAACCAAAGTGAGATAAACAAAGGCCACATGCTTTTCTATGGAAGAAAGCGCATCATGCTGCCCAGATTCAAAACCGAAGGACACATAGCCCAATTGATTGATATGGTTCAATAAGGTGCCTTCCAAATATTCTTCTATTCCTAATAGTAAAGGCACTGGATATTGCCGTGTAAAATATCTGTTCAATAGGGTATCATTGACCGTAATAAAAGGTTGGGTCGGACTGGAGGTAGTATGCAAGTCTACAAAATAAAAAGGGCCATTTTCCTTTTCAAGAATTTCTGTAATGGCACTGTAAATTTCCGTTTGTTCTAAATATTCCCCTTTTTGAGATTTGGCATTTTTACGTGTCCATAAGTTTGCCTGATCATCTGCCCACATACGGTTCAAGTCTTTGTTGTGATAGCGTATTCCAATTTCAAGAGCACTTAGATTGCCCGCAATGGCATAGATATTTCCTTTTACTAAAATTGAAGTTGCGCTTATATCTTTTAGAACTTGACGTAAGGCGAAAACCCCTGAGGGTTCGTTACCGTGAATTCCTGCAGTAAAAATGAGTGTTGGGCCGGGTGCTACGCCTTTAATATGGCTGATAATCCGATCTGTTTCCAGGGTTTTGTCGAGGGCTTTACTGTATATATTTGCCATATTATATCTGGGCTATATCATTAGCAGTGATTATTCCAACCAAATTATTATCATTTACGACCGGAAGACAACCGATATTATACTTTTTGAGTAATTGAGAAACGGTCTCTATTTTGGTATGCGGTGTAACGCTGATGACCTGTTTTACCATGAGTTGCCCCACTATTGTTCCTGTAATATCCGATTTCTCCTTTAAATATTCTACCATATGGTTCCAAGTCAATAAACCGCACAGCTCGTGATCGTCGTTCAATACCGGAACGTGATGTATATTGCTCCACTCCATAATACTGGTGGCCATATCGGCCAAATCGTTTTCATTGACTGTAAAAAGTTGGGTGGACATGAGATGTTCTGCCAAGAAAGCATTCGTACCGATTTCAGAACTATTTTTTAACATAGACCATTCAGAAACGGGTAATGAGGTCTGCTGGTTTTCATAGATTATTCTGGTCAAAGAAATTAGGGCATCGTCCTGTTTCATTTTCTTTTTGAGCTGGCGATAATTACCAATACTCCATGTTGCCCCGGTCATTCCATTGGCCCTCTTGTCAATAATGTTCAGGTAATGTTCGATGTCTTTCTTATCGATGGCACATTTTTTTAATCCTTCATATGCCAAAGGAAGAAGTTCCTTAATGACCAATTCTCGGGTCGAAATACTTTTACCCCTCCAATGCATCATACTATGGCATCCGTTTCTGGCTGCTTTAATAAAATTATCTTTGGCATCCCTGAAATCCATCGTATTTGCCATATCATCGAATTCGGCCGGTCTGGACTTCATCAACCCAACCCAAAAAGCAAAGTTGGCCATTTCATCCAGGACGGTCGGACCTGATGGGAGGTACCTGTTTTCGATACGGATATGTGCTGTTTTTTCAGTGGTACCGTAGCAGGGGCGGTTCCAACGGTAAATGGTACCATTGTGCAGGTTAAGTGCCTCGAGCTTTGGAATATTTCCTTTTTTTAGTTCCTCAAGTGAGTTTTTCTTAATGTTGGTAGATAACATTAATTCATATTGAGCAATTTCATCCTTGTAAATATCTGCAATTGATCCCGATGCCCATTTATTGCCTAAGGTTACCCTCGGCAGCTTGTTCTTTAGGGAATAGGAAGAGCTTCTGGTATCGATACTCTGTTGAAATAAGGCAATACGCGTTTCGCTCCAAAGTTCCCGACCCATCAATAGTGGAGAGTTGGCCGAAATACCCAACACAGGGCCCGAAATCGCCTGTGCCCAATTATAACTCGCTATGAAATCATCAGGAGCAATTTGTAAGTGTAATTGAAAACTGGTATTGCAGGCTTCGAATAGCACCGAATCGTAATGTACCGAAAGCTCATCGACCCCGCGGATATGGAATTCAAAATCTTTTTTTCGCAAGTGCTTTATGGCCGCGTTCAGTAACTCATATCTAGCACTCGGAGTCATGAATTCCATGGAAAGCTCCTTCATGCTGATCGTCGGTAAAATTCCCGCCAATAAAATTTTGGTGTCATACTCGCCGGCCTTTAAGGCGGCTTTGTTTAAAAAGTCCCTTAATTTCTTTTCCATTACTGAGAAACAAGGGCCTTTCAATTCTTCCGGGTCCAGGTTGATCTCGAGATTATAACGTGCAATTTCGTTGGTGAAATGGGGGTCGTCAATAACGTTCAATATTTGTGTGGCATTTTTGGTAGGCCGCCAATTTTCATTGACCAGACAAAACTCTTGTTCGGCACCGATACGGGTAATATCGTTTTCGATCATTCCTTTTTTCAGCATAATTTCCAATGCGGTAATATCGTTCAGCAAGTGTTTAGCGAATCTCGCTCTGGAATCTTTATCGATTTTATCTACTTGGTATTTTCCCATAGCTGGTCGTTCAATTCTGCCCAATACCGCTTGGCTTTATTATGCTTTGATATAATTTCAAATATAGTGCGAAGCCATGACGCTATTTATGATAAATGTCATTGTCGGTAGGTCATTCCTAAAATACCTTCGGGTTAAATCTTTTAAATGAAGTTTTTTTAGAATTGATAGGAAAAGAAAATCTTTTGTCCGTTACCGAAGAATGCAGACTTATCGGTGCGAATAAGGGAACCGATATCACCAATTTCATGCTATTGCGAACTTCAAATAGCTAAATTTATGTTTAAAGAATTGACTGAACTTTATGGACACATTTTCGAGGAAGAACTACTAGAGGAAATCAATCGAATTGGTGTAATTAGAGAATTTACCGATGGCGAAAAATTGATGGATATTGGGCAATATATCAAATCAATGCCGCTGCTGGTTTCTGGGGTTATCAAAGTGCTTCGAGAAGATAAAGGTGGAAACGAATTATTACTTTATTTTCTTCATGATGGGGATACCTGTGCCATGACCATGGTCTGTTGCGTTGGTCAGATCAAAAGTGAAGTCAGGGTAGTTGCCGAGACGGACACCAAGGTAATCATGATACCCGTAGCTAAAATGGAAGAGTGGTTAACAGCTTATCAAAGTTGGCGGAACTTTGTGCTTAATACCTATCATACAAGGTTGAATGAACTTCTAGATACCGTAGATAGTATCGCCTTTCTAAAAATGGACGAACGCCTACTGAAGTATCTAAAAGATAAAATTAAGGTTACCAATAGCAAGGTCATTTATGGTACACACCAAGAAATCGCTTATGACCTTAATACTTCTAGAGTAGTGGTTTCGCGCTTGTTGAAAAAGTTGGAAAATATGGAGAAAGTAAAACTCCACCGAAACTACATTAAGGTTATTTCGCTATAATTCCAAAGTACTATCTCTTTGGGGATTTTATTTCTCGGTGCCTGATGAAAGTCATTTTTTACTATGGATAAAAAGTAGAGCTTGCATACTAAAATCCATCGGAATGAAAAAGTATTCGATTTTTCTCGTCTTTGTTTTGCTATTGGCAAGTTGTAAAGATGTCAAAAAAACCAAAATGGAATCGCTTGGTGAGGTGCCCGCGACAAATGAAGCGCAAAGGATTAAACAACATCCGGGAAAAGTTTTTATGGAAAAAGAATGTTATATCTGCCATAATCCGAAGGCTTCAAGGGCAGCGATGATCGCCCCGCCCATGGAGACCATAAAAAGACACTATATCGATTCTAGCGTAACCAAAGAGGCATTTACGGAAGCGTTGATTCGATGGGTCAACGATCCGGAAACGGAATCAAAAATGCTCGGTGCCCATGCTAAGTTTGGCCCTATGCCGTATATGCCCAATCCCGATGATGCCGTTGCTCAGATTGCCGACTATATCTATGATAACGAAATCGAGCGCCCGGAATGGTTCGAAGCCTATTTTCAAAAAGCGCATAAAAAAGGATCGAAAATGGGAGAATGCCAATGTTTTGCTGTTCTGGAACCCGAAAAGGAATATGCCGCCATCGGACTTGCCTATGCTATGGAAGCCGAGGCCCATTTGGGTAGAAACTTAATAAAGGCCATTCAGGAAAATGGAACTGTTGAAGCGATCCAGTTCTGCAATACCGAAGCTACGAAACTGACAGATAGTGTGTCCATAATGAAAAACGCTATTATCAAAAGGGTTTCCGACAAACCTAGAAACCCAAACAATCAGGCCTCTGCTGAGCAACTGAAACACATCGCATCCTTTAAAAAGAGCATAACATCAGGCAAAAATATAGAACCTATTGTATACAGCGAAAATGGCGAGGTCAGTTTTTACTATCCCATTTCCACCAATGCTTTATGTCTTCAATGTCATGGCAAGCCCGATAAACAAATTCTACCGGCAACCTTAGCTACGCTAAAAAATTTATATCCAAAGGATAAGGCCGTGGGTTATGATGTCAGGGAAATCCGAGGCATTTGGAGTGTCAATTTCGATACCGATCATTAACTTCATTATAGATTTCCATTTTAAATAAAAATTACCTTTGGCATTCTTAGCTGTTTTCCAATTGGCTTAGATCCCTTTTGGAAAAACCGAGAATATTTTTAGTACATACCCCAAACATAGGTATATTGCGCCTTTATGTTGGATTAGCTAGTCTTAGAACCGATGTTTTTTGTCGGTTTCATTTTTTTTAGCTTTTTTGTTCAATGGATAGGGTAGTACCTAAATTTAATTTATCAATAGTGAATATAACTGATGTCATAAAATGGGATTTTATAATTATGTAATATTCTATTTTGTACTAGAAAATTTCCGAAACACCAAATTATATGCATACCGATAATAGCTTTGATATACCAACTTTAGGTGTCCCATCGATTACTTCGCCCTTACAGTTAAGTAAAACAAGGGGGGACAAAATCTTTAATTTTGTCGAACCAAACAATAGGATTCTCGTAGATGTTTCTTTGCAAAGCTTCAATCGCTGCATGAAAACTAAAGAGGGACCGGAATGTCTAGAGAAGGCCGGACCACGAGAAAAGCTATTTTTTGAACCCAAGAAAACTACGGCGGCCATCGTGACCTGTGGTGGACTTTGCCCAGGTATCAACAACGTAATACGTAGTTTGGTCATGGCACTACATTACTTTTATGGTGTGAAACGTATCGTTGGAGTTAGATATGGATTTGAAGGATTGATACCTGAGAATGGTCATGAATTCATAGACCTTACACCAGATAAGGTAAAGAACATACATGAATTCGGGGGTACAATGTTGGGGTCTTCACGCGGTGCACAGCCGGTTTCAGAAATGGTCGACACCCTCGAAAAAAATGCTATTGATCTTTTGTTCACCATTGGTGGCGACGGAACCTTAAAAGGTGCCAATGCCATAGGGGATGAAATCGAAAAACGGGGTTTGGCTATCGCTGTCGTGGGAATTCCCAAGACCATTGACAACGACATTGACCTGATCGATAAATCGTTTGGCTTCGAAACTGCTTTCGATGTCGCAAGCCCTATCATCAGGGATGCACATAACGAAGCGACCGGAGCGTTCAACGGTATTGCCATCGTAAAATTAATGGGAAGGGATAGTGGCTTTATTGCAGCGTCTACTACCATAGCAATGCCAGTAGTCAATTTTGTACTAGTGCCAGAAATGGATTTTGAACTTAATGGTGAAAATGGTTTTCTTGAAGCATTGAAAAAACGTCTGGATCTCAAGCACCATGCCATAATCGTTGTTGCCGAAGGTGCAGGGCAAAATTTGTTCGACACCGAAGACGGCCAAGTAAAAGATGCCTCAGGAAATATTAAGCATCAAGATATTGGCCTATTTTTAAAGCAACGCATAAAGGAATATTTTGATAATATAGGAACCAAAACGACTATCAAATATATCGATCCGAGTTATATTGTCAGAAGTGCTCCTGCGAATTCTAACGACAGTCTTTTTTGCAATAGGCTTGCGTACCAAGCCGTACATGGGGCAATGGCGGGCAAAACAAAATTTGTGGTGGGCCGGCTCAACAACCACTTTGTCTACCTGCCCATCTCAAAGGTCGTGAACAAGCGAAAAAAAATCGATATGGAAGGGGAGTTTTGGTTTGCCGCCCTGCAGAGTACCGGCCAACCCTTCTCTATGAAATAAAGAACTCAATATAGCTCATCATAATACCCATATTTCCACAACATACCGACACCAATTAGGTTCTGCCTTAGCTCAAAGGCCGATCGCATATGGGAACCTGCCAAAAAGCCAAGCCCGCCCGAATAGGTTTTTAGCCCTTGATGTACGGCAAATTCTATACTGAAATAGGCCATTTTTTTCTTGAATTCCTTAGCTGTTTTATATGGATGGTACCACGTGCCTTACCATTTTAAAGTATTTGCCGTATCGTACTTTAAAAATACAACTCGTTAGGGTTTTTTCAATATGCTTAATGTGAACTTAAGGTTGTGTTTTTCGAAACATGCGCTAAGTTTTTTTGATTTCAGAAAGGCCATATAATGGGTACTAGTACCATTGTAATTATAAAGAACAGAAGCAAAAGTGGCCCACCGACTTTTACGTAATCCATAAATTGATATCCTCCTGAACCCATGACCATGGCATTGGTCGTAGTACCCACCGGTGTCAAAAAAGCGGTTGATGCACTTATGGCCACAACGATCATAAATGGTTTTGGGGAAACGCCCAGAGAAACGGCAGCCATAAGTGCAATAGGAGCCATCAGTACCGCAGTCGCCGAGTTGTTGATGGTCTGGCTAAAGATAGTAGTTGTTAAAAAAATACCACCTAAGAGTAAGGTGGGATGAATTTCACCCAAGTAGCTCACCAATCCGTTAGAGACCATCTCAGCGGCACCCGTTTTCTGTAAAGCTAGACCCATAGGTATCATAGCGGCAATCATGACTACGCTTGTCCAACTAATACCCTGATAGGCTTTGGATATGGGTACACATCCCGTTAGCATTATAATACCGGCACAGACCAGGGCCGCTATCGCACCGGGAAATATTTCGAATACCAATAGCAGAATCATCAAAATCAACGTTCCAAGGGCAATGTATGATTTCGGGGTCAACTCATCGACATCCTTGGCCATCGCCTCGGGACTTCCTGAAATCACCAGGTTTTCGTAAACACTCTGTAAGGCTTCAATATTTTTCCAAGATCCCCTGATAACGAAGGCATCGCCCGCTTTTATCTTTATATTCTTATCGGCTATTGGCCTGCCGTCTCGCGATGCGCCTAATAATTGAATACCTGAGGTACTAAGGTACTTACCCAAAGGCAAGGTACGCCCCACAAAAAAAGAAGTCGGGGTAATAATCATCTCTACCATGCCGACTTCTTGGTTGATGAGTTCATTTTTTAGTTCCGAGGGTTTGAACACCATAGGAATTATCCCCAGATTAAATTCCAAGATTATGTTGTCGACATCATCTGCCGTTCCTTTTACCGTAATAATATCATGATAGCGCATTACCGTTTTAGGTTCTGGAAATTCAACAAATGGAGCGGTACCCTTTAAAACGCTTGGATGCCTTCGTCGCAAACGCATGATGGATACGTTATATTTTTTCTCAAACTCCCAATCTTCAATCTTGGTGTCAATTAATTGCGACATTGAACGAATGCGCAGACGGTACATATTATGACCGATACTATAGTTGGCAATCCATTTATGGACTTCCGAATCAATATTGACCGGCTGATTTTCGGTTTTGTGATCGGGCAGCAATTTATAGCCTACATACCTAAAGTAAAGGATGGCTATCAATAGAAGGGGCAGTCCGATTAACGCGAACTCGAAAAAAGAAAAACTCTCCAGACCTTTTTCCGTCAAGGTATTGCTCACGATAATATTAGGCGGAGTTCCGGTTAAGGTTAATAATCCACCCGTATTGGAACCAAAAGCTACGGGCATCAAAAGTTTAGAGGGCAGAGTTCCCGCCTTCCACGCGGCGGAAACGGTCACTGGAAGCAATGTGGCTACCGTTCCTGTATTGCTTACAAAACCTGACAGCACACCAGACCCTAAGGTTACAAGGATCAAAAGTTTAGGTATACTCTTTCCGGCCCAAGCAACGAATTTTTGACCTGCAAGTGCGGTCCATCCCGTTCTTGCTAGCCCTTCTCCAATAATAAAGAGGGCAGCGATCATCAGTACCGTAGGGTTACTAAAACCGCTCAAGGTTTCCGACATATCCAATATCCCTGTTAGGTACAGCGCCAACATCGACATGAGGGCGACTACATCAGGTGGAAATTTTCCCCAAATGAACAAAGCGATAGTAATGGTCAAAATGACCAATAGTATAATCATGCTATTACAATTTAGAAGTAGTATTCGATTGGCTAGATGTTATTTGTGCATGTAAGACCAAAGTCTAAAGCCATTTGTGAAGTTTTTGAAAAAATAAAGATAGTTTGCATTTTCTTCATGAGGCATAACGTTTTTATTAATCGTTCACAGCGAAAATAGACATGGCTTTTTGCCGAAAACATGACAATAATCATACTTTCATTAAAAATGCCAAGCTAATATTGTTACAGCTGCTTTATTTTCTTAAATATCTTAAAACCAGATAATTAAATAATTAGTATTGCGATTTTGAATCTAGGTTATGATTTGTTATTGTATTGGATAGCTCAAAATTAGGTAATAAATCATTACTTTTTATATCTAGTTTCAAACCTTTGGATTCATAGTGATTTATTAATCATGTGAGGAACTTTAAAATTAAAATTATAAATATATTATATGGACTTAGTCGTAGGAATCGACATCGGAGGTACCAAGACCAAAATTGGATTGGTTGAAAAAACAGGTAACTGCCAAGAAACTCTTTTTTTTAGAACTAAAGATTACGAAGATTTTGATGATTTTTTGGATAAAATAAAGGATAGTATTGAAGAGTTGACCAAAAAATATGAGCGTCCTGTTAACCTTATCGGATGTGGCATCGGTGCGCCGAATGCATCGAGTAGAAATGGCACCATTGAAAATGCGGCCAATCTAAAATGGAAAGGCACGGTACCTATTTTGGAGAAACTAAAAGAGCGAATTGATCTTCCTATGCGGATTATGAACGATGCCAGTGCAGCCGCACTTGGTGAAATGCTTTTCGGCAATGCAAAAGACATGACCGATTTTATTGTAATTACCTTGGGAACGGGTCTGGGAGCAGGTATCGTTGCCAATGGACAACTCATTGAAGGGTACGACGGTTTTGCCGGAGAACTGGGGCATACAGATATGACCATTGGCGACGGCCGGTTAACAGGCCTTAACATCAGAGGTGGATTGGAAGCCTACGTATCTGCAACGGGACTAAAGCGAACCATACTCTTTATGTTGTGCAAATATATGGACGATAGCCGATTTCGTGATATCGCTTTCAATGACCTGCATGGTGAGGATATCACAAAGGCTGCTGAGGAAGGTGATCCGATTGCCCTCAAGGCCTTTGATTATACGGCCAATATCATGGGGTTGGCAATGGCCAACTTTACCACTTTTTCACAACCCGAAGCCTTCTTTTTGATGGGTGGCCTGGTCAATAGTGGCAAATGGATTTTGGAGCCTCTCCAGACCTATTTCGAGGATTATCTTCTAGATGTATATAAGGGAAAGGTAAAGCTACTGACTTCAGGTATGATTGGAAAAAATGCAGCTATTTGTGGTGCGGCAGCCCTGATTTGGGAGGAACATCAATAATTGTTGGTTTTGAAAACGAATTGAAGCATTTTCGAATATTGCTAACTACCCAGATGAGACAAAACTCTTTCCCTCTTCAGCTCCGAGCTATTTTCTTCATCAAGTTTTATGTGCTGATGTTTCTACTTTTTAATCTGGTACAACTTAGGGGGCAAACGACGGACACTATCTCACCCGATGCCAAAAAGCTTAAGTTTTATTTGAATGATGATAAGACACATTGGTTGGCCTTCCATACCTACGCACAACTTTGGACGCGGCTCAACGAGAATAATCCCGGTAGTATGGTCTCCGATGAACTTCAGGATCAAACATTCGATATCTCTGTACGACGTTTCCGAATGGGCCTTCAGGCACAGCTTACCGACAAACTTTGGGTGTACTCGCAATTGGGTATAAACAATTTAAACTATCTTTCCCCAAGGGGCACTTCGTTGGATTTGTTGGATGCCTATGCAGAATATTCCTTTTCCAAGTCGTTTTCCCTTGGCGCCGGAAAAACAGCTTGGACAGGGCTTTCAAGATATTCTGCCCCCAACACCTCAAAATTGCTTTCTTACGATTTGCTTTTATTGGCTTTGCCCACCGATGACGAAACGAACGATCTAATTCGTAAGCTAAGTGTGTATGTGAAAGGGAAATTAGGTAAGTTGGATTATCGTTTTGTAACCTCCAAGCCTTTTTTACCAAGCAACAGTCCAAACTTCGACGGAGAATTGGTGGAGAATGTAGCCAAGTTCAACGATAAAATCAGTGGCGGTATTTATTCCGGATACCTAAAATGGCAGTTTTGGGATGCAGAACCAAACGATATTCCGTTTTCCGACGGAACGTATTTGGGTAACCGGACCATTTTTAATATTGGCATTGGAGCGGAATTTCAAAATGATGCCCTCTCTTCGTTAGAAAACGGAGCCGAGAAGTCTCACGATATGAGACTCTGGGCAGTAGATGCCTTTTTTGACAAACCCATCGATACAAAAAAGAATACAGTTCTAACGGCTTACTTAAGTTATTTCAATTACAATTTTGGACCTAGTTTTATTAGGAATACAGGCGCTAACAACCCGATAAATAAAGTAAACGAAACCCAAGTTTCGTTTAATGGGCCGGGCAATGCTTTCCCTGTTGTGGGTACGGGAAATTCTTTTTTCGGCCAGATTGGCTATTTGTTTCCCCGCATGGGCAAGACAAAGAACTATGGGCAAGTACAACCTTATATTTCAGCTCAGCACTCTAGTTTTGAACGTTTGGATGACCCCATGTTTTATTATGATATCGGGGTCAATTGGTTGCTCAAGGGGCATCTCTCCAAGTTTTCCCTAAATTTTCAGAACCGGCCGATTTACTATTCCACAACGCAGGGCATTTTCTCGGATCAGCGTAAATGGTCTGCAGTGTTGCAATATATCATACGATTGGAATGAGACCGAACCCAATTATTTATCTCATTTTATTTCTATTCCTGAACGGCTCGGGTGTGCTTTCACTTTCGGCGCAAAACGCGCTTGGTAATAAGCCGTTGCGCGTTTATTGGGGCGACGATAAAACACAATGGCTGCAGTTCAGTTCGTATATACAGCTCTGGGGGCGGGTCAACCAAAACAATCCGGGTAGTACCGTAAACGATAAATTGCAAACCGTGACCACGGATATTTCAATCCGTCGATTCAGATTGGGGCTTTCCGCTGCCCCTTGGGAGAAAACATATGTTTCTTTTCAATTGGGGGTCAACAATCTGAACTACCTGTCACCACGGGGCACATCGGTCGACTTGTTGGATGCTTATGTACAGTACGATTTTTCCAAATATTTAGGGGTAGGTGGTGGCAAATCGGCCTGGAACGGCCTGTCACGATTCACTTCGCCCAGTTCATCTAAACTTATGGGCTATGACCTAAATTTCGTTGCACTACCTACATTGGACAGCACTGACGACCTAATCCGTAAACTAAGCCTCTACGTCAAAGGGAAAATCGGCGCTATAGATTATCGACTTGTTCTAGCAAAACCTCTATCGGTACAAAATAGCAGGTCGTTCAATCCCGAACCTGTAGAAGACCTTGCCCAGTTTACCGATAACCAACCCAACCTTCAATACTCCGGCTATTTGAAATATGAATTTTGGGAACCGGAAAGTAATATGACCCCATTTCATACCGGCACTTATTTGGGCAAAAAGAAAATATTGAATCTGGGCGTGGGTTTTACTTTGCAAGCCGATGCGCTTTGGTCATTGCAAAACGGGGAAAAACGCTACCACGACATGAAACTTTTCGCAACGGACGTTTTTTTGGATGTACCACTTGATTCCGATAAAAAGAGGGCAGTTACAGCTTATTTAGGATATTTCAACTTCAATTTTGGCACAAACTATATTAGACTTCTAGGGGCCAATAATCCCGCGAACGGCGTCCGTCCCGAATTGGCTTCCTTTAATGGTAGGGGCAATACGTTTCCGGTATCGGGCACGGGTGAAGCAGTTTCCGGACAATTGGGTTTTCTGTTTCCTCCGATGGGTATAGAACGAAACATGGGGCGACTTCAGCCCTATATATTGGGGCAATATTCCGATTTTGATGCTTTGGCAGAGCCCATCTTTCAGTATGACCTGGGTATAAATTGGTATTTTAATGAACACCTTTCCAAATTAACATTCAATGCACAGCAGCGCCCTATTTTATTTGACTTGGATGATGGGATAAAAACAAATAACCGTAAATGGATGTTTGTATTGCAATATCAAATTCGGTTGGATTGATTTATATTCTATAGATACAGTTTAATGTACTTTGTGAGCGTCGATAGCAAAATAGTATTTGTTCTTTACTTTTTTATTTAGACGTTTGAATCTTAATTCTTTCAACTACCCCATTAAAAGCATATTTTGTGAAGCTCCAAAACACGGTTAATTTTATAACAAATGCAAAAACCAAGAATATCACTTTGATTTACTCCTTTTTCCCCACTTGACCGCCTCGTACCAAAGTACCGAAATACTTCCTACCAAAACACTGATAAGCAATTGGTTCAAACTCAAGGTTTGAAATTTAAAGAATGCTGTAAAAGAAGGGACAAAAAGTAATAAAGCAGCGATGGCAATGGTAATGCCGATAACCAGCGGTACCAGATTGTTCTTATATTTTAGCGTCTTAAGCAGCGAAAAGTAAAAGGAACGGTTGACCAAGGTCAGAAAGATGTTCGCGACAATCAACACCATAAAGACCATAGTTCGTGTAACGGATTCATTAAAACCCTGGGAAACGGCATATTGATATGTCGACAATGCTCCAAGGGTAATTATCAGACCCTGTACGATACTAGTCGCCAATTCCTTAAACTTGAAAAAACTGGTAGTAAGCGGTCTCGGTTTTTTAATCATCGTATTTATTTCCATCGGTTCATTTTCGTAGATGATGGAGCAAGTCGGGCCCATAATCAATTCCAACAATATAACATGGGAAGGGGTGAAGATGGTCGGATATAACCACCCCAAGGCCAAAGGAATGAATACCGTCAGAATAATTGGAATATGGATTGAAATGATATATTGTATCGCTTTTTTAAGGTTGGTATAGATTTTCCGACCCATGGCGATGGCATCCACCATTTTGGAAAGGTCATCATCTACAAGAATTAATGACGCCGCCTCTTTTGCGATTTCTGTTCCTTTTTTGCCCATGGCAATACCAAAATGGGCCGCTTTCAATGCAGGCCCATCGTTGACGCCATCGCCGATCATGGCCACTATTTCGTTGTTTGCTTTTATGGCATTAACGATTCGCAATTTGGCGTCAGGGAACATTCGGGTAAAAACTTGGGTTTGGCGTACCCTATTTTGTAATTCTGAATCCTCTAGTTGCATCAATTCATCGCCCGACATACATTTCTCGTAACCCTTAAAATCGATTTCCTTTGCGATAGCCATCGCCGTTGCCGAATTGTCTCCGGTTACCAATTTAACATCGATACCTGCCCTATCGAAATCTCTGAGTACTTTTCGGATGTTCTCTTTTGGCGGATCATAAAACGCGACGATTCCCTTGAAGTCAAATTGAAAGTCCTGTTGTTGTTCAGGGAAGTTGGTTCCTTCAAAATTTGCTTGCCCAACACCCAATAAGCGATAGCCTTTTTTGCCAAGGGATCTTATGGTTTCTGAGATTAGTCTTTTTTCTTCAGGGGTCAAGTTTGAAATCTCCAAAAATGCCTCTGGCGCACCTTTGGCCGCGATGATGCGATGCCCTTTTTTATTCTCAAAAAGATGTGTCATCATGGGCGGCTTTCCTCCCAAGGGATATTCATGTACCATGCGGTAGTTCGCTCGCTCATCAAAGGATTTCAACTTTGCATAAGATTCGTGCAGCGCGGTTTCCATAGGGTCAAAGGGAATGGGCTCGCTCGACCACATCGCCAAGGTAATCAGCTCTGTTTCGATTTCATTGAACGGACTACTTATTGTACTGATTTTTCTTGTTTTGAAGGCGAACAACTTAGCCAAGTCCATTTTATTCTGGGTCAGTGTACCTGTTTTGTCCGCACATATTACGGTAGCACTTCCCAAGGCTTCTACAGTCTTCATTTGCTTTACTATAATGCCCATTTTCATCAATCGCCAAGCTCCCAAGGCCATAAAAGTGGTAAAGGCAACGGGAATTTCTTCCGGTAGAATACTCATCGCAAGCGTAAGCGCTTTTAACAGACTATCCAATACGTCATGCGATTTAAAAAAGTTGATGCCCCAAACCAGCAAAAATGCAATACCGCCCCAAATGGACATTTTCTTGACGAAGTTGGCAATCTGTAACTCCAAGGGTGTTTTTTCCTCTTGGATCGACTCCATACTTTTCCCGATTTTCCCCAATTGGGTATCGTTGCCGATTGCTGTAACGGTGGCAATTGCCAATCCGCTAGCCACCGTCGTACCAGTAAAGATGGTATTATCCGATTTTTTCACATCCTTAAAAACGGAAAGCGATTCCCCGGTAAGAATCGATTCGTTCGCAGAAAAATCGTTGGAATGCACAATCGTTCCATCCGCAGGAACAATCGTTCCTTCTTCCACCATAAGACTATCTCCAATAACAAGTTCTTCGCTGGGTATGTGTACAACTTCCCCATTGCGAATAACTGTGCAATTGGGTTGGGTCAGGCTTTTCAATTTTTCAAGGGCCTTGCGACTTCTAGAATCCTGATAGAGTGATATGGAAGCTACCAGTACGATTGCAGCGGCCAAGAAAACCCCATCGCCTAAATTCCCGCTAATAAAATAGATAGCGGCAGCCACCAATAATAAAATGATCATGGGTTCGTTGGCAATACTTTTTAGGGCGTCTAAAAATTCATTTTTCTTTTTATAGGTCAGGGTATTTGTTCCATAGGTCTTTCTTGCTTGTTCCACCTCTGTACCGGACAACCCTTTTATTCCAAAATTCTCTACAGCCATGTTCATTTTATTTAGTTTAAAGATAAAGTCAAAAAAAATATGAGAGACTGACCTATATCATTTCATTCAGTGCTTGTTAGATGTCATCAGAGCTATAAGTACAATGTATAACCCTAAAATCACATGTTATGTCACTCGTAGAATTTAATAGAAGACCTTTTGGAAACCTGATTACACAAGATTTTTTTGATATGGATGATTTCTTCGACAGTCGTGCATGGGTCAGGGATATGATGCCCTATCGTTTCTGGAACGGCAAAGAGCCGAACGAGCCCTGAACATTAAGGAAGCCGATGATAATTTTACAATTGAACTGGCAGCCCCGGGCTTTGCCAAAAAAGATTTCGAATTCATTATCGAAGACAACTGTCTTATTATCTCAGCAAGAAAAGATCAACTTCGAAGGAGGAAAAAAAGATAACTATACCCGCAAAGAGTTTAGTTATAACTCTTTTGAAAGGTCTTTGCAATTGCCGGAAACTTTGAGGCAAGAAGTACATAACTACTATAAATTGGGACTAATCGATTAACCGATTATCTAGTCTGAAACCGTTCACAATCTCAAATTCATCTTCGGAAATGGACATTTTGAGCGCACTATCGTTTTTCAAGGTCTGCATGGTCGCGGCATAACCGAGTTCAAAAAGAGTATCCATATTCTTTAAGGAAAACATACTAAAGTCGGCCATGCCCTCTGGTCGGATTAGGATATCACAGTCTTCGAATTTAAGGACCGTTTCGTTGGCCACCATAATGTGATAGGCCCGTTCCAATACATTATGGGCATGTCTAAGGTCATCTATCCTAACTTTTTTGAAGGGATTTACATAGACCCCTATAATCTGGTCGCAATATTTTTTAATAAGGTCTACCGGAAAGTTGTTTAGGGTACCGTCATCCACATAATAGCCGTTCTGAAAAGATACAGGAGCAAATAATCTAGGAACCGCTGCCGAAGCCAATACCGGTTTGATGAGTTCCCCCTGATGAAAGACTTTTAAGGTACCGTCTAGAAGATTGGTCGCGGTCACATATAACGGTATTCCCAACGATTCAAAACTGTCTTTTGGGAGGTAGGACTTTAAATGGTCGTATAATTTTTTGGGTGTCTACAAATCCCGGGTTGCTTTTTGCGTAGTTGTTGAAACTAAATAGTTCTGTTGTTTTAAAAAAGCCCAATATATCTTCACAAGTACAACCGCCGGCATACAAAGCTCCCACTATTGCTCCCGAACTAGTACTGGTAATATGGGATGGATAGATGCCATATTCTTCAAGCGCTTTTATCGCCCCCATATGTGCAACCCCGCGAACGCCGCCACCCGATAGTACCAAACCTGTTTTCATTTCATCCCATTTTTTAAGTACACTATCAAAAATAGTTTCCAATTATCAGGGAGGAAATGACCAATATCATATTCAACTTTATAAGAACAGGGGTATGACGAATATCATTTTTATCAGGATCCCCTTGCAATATATTTACTAATAAGCATACGAAAGTTCCTTGTCGGACCTTACAAATCTTTTTTGGAATAAAGGAATGTTGAACTTGCCATGATTTGTTTATTCAAAAGAGTACCTATTTGGATATGGAATTCGTCGGCACGTAACCTCTAAAGTGATGGATGCATCAAAAGAAATAGAAAACAAGAATCTTTTCCATTATTTGGATGCTGCGGCTTCCATATTTTTGGTAATCAAGGCCGACCACTCGGTCGAACTGGTCAATCGGAAAGGTTGCGAAGTGCTTGGTTATAGTCGCGATGAAATCATTGGAAAGAATTGGTTTGAGTATTGTATTCCAAAAAAGGACAAAAAAAAACTAGCCCTGTTTTTTGATCAAGTTATTGACGGTGCTATTGAACCGCCGGATGTTCATGAAAATTGGGTCGTTGTGAAGGGAAAGAAAAGAAAATTGATTCGTTGGCGAAATGCGTTATTAAAAGATGAAAATGGCAAGGTAATGGGTTTGATAAGTTCGGGGGTAGATGTTACCGAACAAATGCTCGCAGAACAAAATTTACGATATAGCGAAGAAAAAAATAGGGCTATTTTAAATGCATTGCCCGACGTAATGACTATACACGATAGAAAGGGTACTGTTCTTGAAATCACCACACCTAACGAATCGTATCTCATCGCCCCAAAAGAAGAATTGGAAGGGAAAAATGTAAACGATCTGTTTCCGAAAGAAGTTGGGGAAAAACTAAAAAAGATTTTTGCAAAGGTACTGCGTACTCAACAGATGGAAACTCTCGAAGTGAGGTCTCCGGTGGTAAACGGAATGATTGATTATGAATGTCGATTCGTACCGTTGAGCAAAGATCGCGTTTTGACCATTTGCCGAAATATTTCTGAAACAAAGGCAATTCAGAATACGTTACATATCAGAAATAGGGCTTTGGAGGCCGCTGGCAATGGTATCATCATTGCCGATATGCAACAGCCCGATCTGCCGATAATATACAGTAACAGTGCCTTTAGTAAAATGACAGGATATAGTAAGAGTGAAACACTCGGAAGAAACTGTCGCTTTTTACAGAACGACGATCGTGACCAAGCAGAAATAAAAACCTTGGCCATAGCCATTCAAAAAGGCGAATCCTGCCGTGTTACCCTCCGTAATTATCGAAAAGATGGCTCCCTCTTTTGGAACGAACTGACCATTACCCCGCTGTATGATGAAACACAAAAACTGACTCATTTTATCGGGGTACAGAACGATGTAACCGAAATTCATCGCACTAAAAAGCAGTTGAAAGCCTATGCCGACAAATTGGAGACCAAGGTAGCAGAACGTACCAAGGAAATTGAGGCAACGGTTCAAAAATTGGTCGAGACGAATCTTAACCTCGAAGACCAGATACAAGTGACCAAACTAGCGGAAAACAAGGCACAAGAGAGCCAGGCACAGTTCACCGCAATTGCGAAAAACTTCCCCAAAGGCCTTATTGTCGTTTTCAACACAGATTTTGAACTGGTCTATATCGAAGGGGAGGAACTCAAACGGATTGACTTAAAAAAAGCTGATTTTGAAGGAAGGCGTGTCGATGACATTCCGATTTTTTCCAAAGTACAAATTGAAAGGATCAAAGAAGATATCCTAAAAACCATCAAGGGCGAAAGTCTATCCTTTGAAATGGAGTTTCAGAACGATTTTTATGCTGTGAATTCTAGTCCCCTGAAGTCTGATGGAGAAGGCATTTTCTGGGCCCTCTTTGTCTACAATAACATTACCGAACAGAAAAATGTACAGGAAGGGCTGGCCAAGGCTTTGAAGGTCGAGCAGGAATTGAATACGTTGAAATCTCGTTTTGTATCTATGGCCTCCCATGAATTCCGTACCCCTTTGAGCGCTATTCTTTCTTCGGCCATCCTAATCGGAAAGCAGAACGAGCCGGGTAAGGAGGAAAGACGTGAAAAACACGTGGCACGCATACGCACTCACGTAAAGCACTTAGTGGTCATTCTCAACGATTTTCTGTCCCTGAGCAAATTGGAAGAAGGTAAGGTACAAGCAAAACCCCAAAGTTTTGAATTGATTCAGTTTTGCAAAATAATGATAGATGAAATAGAATCGACCAAAAAAGATGGGCAGACCATTCAATTTAAACATGCAGCAGTGGAAACACAAGTTTTTCTCGACCCTAAACTGCTGAACCATATATTGGTCAATCTCATGTCAAACGCTCTTAAGTATTCCGATGAAGGTCAGGAGGTTGTTCTGGAGCTGGAGCAAGATGGAGAAACGGTAATTTTTAATATTAAGGATAAAGGAATCGGAATACCCGAACAGGAACAACAGCATCTTTTCGAACGGTTTTTTCGTGCGGAGAACGTAACGAACATACAAGGTACCGGCCTTGGGCTACATATCGTAAAACAGTATGTCGAGATGATGCAAGGTTACGTCAGCTTTTCAAGCAAAAGGGGTAAGGGAAGCACTTTTATCGTACAACTCCCCATAAATCTAGAACAACATGAAAAAAGTATTAATAATTGAAGATAACCATGATGTGCGCGAGAATACGGCCGAAATGTTGGAATTGGCTAATTATGAGGTGGCTACTGCCAAAAACGGCAAAATAGGGGTGCTAAAGGCTAAAGAGTTCGCTCCTGATCTAGTGATTTGTGACATTATGATGCCACAAATGAACGGGTTCGATGTATTGCGAACTCTGGGAAGCGATAGTAGTACGGCCAGCATTCCGTTTGTTTTCTTAACGGCAAAGACCGATAGAGCCGATATGCGTTTGGGAATGAACCTCGGTGCCGATGACTATCTTACCAAACCTTTTGAGGAGGAGGAGCTACTGGAGGCCATTGCCTGTCGGTTGAAAAAGAATGATTTTCTGAAAAAAGAAATCGCCAAAAATTTGGAAGGTATCAATGCTTTTTTGGAAGAAGCTTCACAGTATATGGATCTAGAAAGCCTTTCTCAAGAGTATGCGCTTAAAAGTTATACTAAGAAGGATATTATTTTTTGGGAAGGAGATAATGCCCATTCGCTCTATTTTATTGAGAGCGGTGTTGTAAAAACCTATAAAAGTACCGAAGCTGGCAAAGAATTGGTAACCGGCATTCATACCGCCGGATATTTTATTGGCCAACTATCGTTATTGAATACAACCGGAAAATATGTCGAGAATGCGATTATTTTGGAGGACGCGGAACTCTGTGCCATACCCAAAACGGATTTTATAAAATTGCTTTCCGGTAATCATGTAATCTCACAGAAGTTCATTAGTATGCTTTCCAATGATCTAATCGAGTTGCAGTCACAACTGGTAGATATGGCCTTTGCCTCGGTTCGGCAACGAGCCGCCAAGGCCCTTTTAGAGCTGTATGATAAAGGTATGGTCAAAGACCATGCGGATGAAGGTATGGGTATTCCCCGTGAAGATTTTGCAGGTATGATCGGTACCGCCACCGAAACGGCCATTCGCACCCTATCCGATTTTAAGGATGAAGGCTTGATTACGACCGATAGTGGCCGAAGGATTATTCTTCTAGACAAGAAAAAATTACTAAACGTAGCGGATTTTAAGTAGGGTTTTTAGTTGATCATTACTCCCCGTTTCTTTCATTCCGAGGCACGACGAATCTGTCTGTCGGAGCAACGGTGCGTGGTAGTGCGTGGTATTCTTCGCTACGCTCAGAATGACAAAATAGTCACTCCTCTAGTAATCGTCTCTCCCGTCTTTTTTGAAAAATACCCAATACTTTTTTGGCAATAAAAACCACAAGCACATTTTTCCATGTTTTGCTCTCGGTTAAGGAGGTGCCCAAACCTTGTAACAATTTACTCGGAGCTAAATCGCCCTTGGCCCGGTAGAAATTTAGTTTCAGGCTTTCTTGGTCAATTTCGCGCTGTAGTTTTAAAACACTTAGGTGTTGGTCTATTTCCTCAAAAGATTTGTATTCTCTAGACGTACTCATTCGAAATAGTATTTGGAGAATTTTTTTAGGATAGGAGTGTTCAAGCGCTCCCTGAAAACATAGAACAGAATACCAATAACCGCATAAAAACCTCCAATAATAATAAACCCACTATAATAACTGTCCAAGGCTTCTGAAAGGGCTAAAGACGCGGCGAACGACAAGAAAAGCAGTGCAAAGAAGATACCGGTACCTATCAACAGAAACTGTGCTGTACTTGTTACAAAGCGCATCAGTACTTTAAAGATTTTTAGTCTGAGGTATTTGTCGCTATTTTCTATATAAGACCTCATATCGGCTTCCGCTCCTATGAGGTCTTGTTTGAATTCTTCAAAAGCCATGCTTCTTATTTTTGCAGTTGGGCACTTTTCTTTTTGAGTTCTTCCAGTTTGTGCTCCAGGGTGGCGATAATATCATCGGCCTTATAGCTCATAGTTGAGATGGCCTCGTCCAATTTGCGGTCAAAGACATCTTTTTTCTCGTTTGCGGTTTTTGTAAGCTCATCCTTGGCGTGCGAAATACGCTCTGCAAGGTCATGGCTAGTTTCATCAACTTTTTGTTTGATTTTGTGGCGGGTCTCGACACCCTTATCGGGGGCATATAAAATTCCTATTCCTGTTCCGATTATTGCCCCAGTTAATACGGCAAGCAATACATTTCCACTATCGTTTGTCATGATATTGATATTTAGATTATTGATCCATTTAAATTTCTATTCAAAAATAAAGCAATAAAAATGTTATTGAAATGACTTTGGTCATTCTTCAGATGTATGAAGCTTTTTAATTTAGCGTTCTTGGAATGAACCAAACCAATTTATTTATCAAACATTCCTGAAATGATGAGATCAAAGATTAAAAAACAAGAGCAAAAGCATTTTTTAATAATGAGTTACCAACATCTATGGCAGCTTGAAGGTGCAATAAAACAAATCCATACGAATGCTTCAGAGCAATTACAGTTATCCGTTCTTGGGCAATCGGGGCAAGAATGTATTGCCAATAACAAAGAAATTATTAAATCAAGGAAGGCGATGAAAGGATATTGGAAAGGCTCTTTGGGTGCTAATGCTCATTTTGGGCTTTTTTGCAATCCCGAAATAGGAACGTTGTTCATAGCTGGGGCATTGGTACCACAATTTCTGAATGATCTGGATGGAAAGGCCCTAGGGGAAATAACCTCCGGACCTTATGGCATTTTGAGGGGATTGGGTATAGAAGAGAACAAAGCGACTGGCTATCTCAAAACTTTGAATAATGGCCATTTCTTAATGCTTATTCGCAGTTACGATTATGAATTGGATAAGATGGAAGCGCTACTTGAAAGTGCAGGATAAAATTATAGAAGAATAGTAGGCCAAGATTTCCTTTGGTTTTATGAACTTAATACGACTGCTAAACTCGAAAACGACTAAAAACATAAACAGGAGACCAAGGCATCCTGTTTCCTAAAACACATTTGAATTTGTTTATGCTTCTAATCAAGCCTTTACACCATCTTATTTCTAAAATGATCTAGAAGAAGCTCTTCGACGCGATTTCGACTTATACTGAACCTTACTTGACGTGAATATAGTGCTACATTCGTTCGAGATTCAAACGCTATAAAAGGGTGTCCGTGACCTCTTCTTTTCTTATCGTTGAGTACTCACAAAGAGTACTAAATCCGTAATGTGTTATTTTTAATGAACGTTTACTTTTTAAGTATACCCTTAAAATACAGTGCTTTTTAGCGATTTTTTTATTTTTTCCCAAAAAAAACGAATTCAGGATAGTATTGCAACACCATATCCTGTTTTGTCTGTGCATTTGATTTCATGCGATTATCGTTTTTATTTTCTTTAAATGTTTTTGTAGGGCTTAGTTAAAAAAAGTGATGCCCTTCAGTCCCGCCTATTTTTTTGGTATTCCGATTTTTACGCCTCAAAAAAGGTTGCCACTGATTTATATCATTTTGTATTTCAAGACAAGTTTGCATTTTTGGGATATACTAAAACGCAATTATGGGAGACACTATCGATTACAACAGACAACAGCGGGAATTTCACGTATTCGTGGCGAGCACATTTTACGATTTGACACGTTTTAAAAAGGAAGGTGACACCACAGCTTTTAACGCCCTACTCTTAAAAGCGATGCCCAAAGTGAAACGATTCGTACAAAAAAGATTGAAAGCAGCTTTAATAAAGGGACAAATCGATATCGGAAAATATAAAGCGGATGATTTTATAGATCAGCTTTTTATTGAAGTCCATGACCATTTTGATGAGGTAGCGAACAAAGAGAATTTGCACCTATGGTTATTCAAAAAAGCGAATGAATTGTTGGACGATACTTTGGTAGAAGAGGAATTCGACACCTTCTTCTTCAAAAATATTGATGATTATTCCAAACCGGAATGGGATGCCATGGAAGAAAAATTCAGCACCGACGGAGGTGGCGATCTGGTTATGCTGGAGGACCTTGACGATATTTCTTACCGAAAGAACGATTATGTACTGAATCATGTTTTCGTGGAAGATGACACCAAAGATTTTATAGCAGAATTGGATCGCGAGCTGGGCGAGGAAAACATTATAAAGCATACCCATATGGCATTGCACTTATTGCCTGCAGAAATGCGGGCGGTTTTCGAGTTATTTAGCGAACATCAATTTGAACTGGAAGAAATCGCCAAAATACAGAACCTCACTATTAAGGAAGTAGAAACCCTTATAGAGACTGCCCGAAAAAGCCTGCAAGCCAGTTTTTTTAATCGATTTAAACCATAAATAGAGCATAAAAAATATTGCCTTATGAAAACCATAACTTCAAATCGGAAAACAGAATTATTATTAGGGGCAGGACTGGATGTATTGCACCAAGAAAGTAGGGAATGGCAAGAAACGATTGCCTTTTGGAAGGATGAGACCAGGTTCTTTGCCGATTTACTGGAAAAAAAGGAGACCGAGGCTTCCGATTATGGAAAAATGCTCCAAAATTTGGACATGGTCCATGAAAACCTTTTTGACTATTTGGCGAATGACATTATCGACCACGAAAAACTATTGTCCCTTTTGGTAAATGGCGAGAAAGGCCTTTCCGATGGTCAGTATCGGGAAAAACACCGGAACCTTAAAAATGGAATGGAAACCTTTATAAGTGATTTCAGGGAATTTAAAAAAATGGTATTCGGGTATGCGAAGAAACTTTGAGCCTTCGGGGCGATAAAATTCACCCTAACAACTGAAAATAAAAAAAACGGTATTGGAAATAACTATTTTCACAAATGAATACAAGCCTGCGGAGAGTATTGTCCACTTTATGGATTTCTATTATAGTTTGCGCATGAAATATTTGGCTAGCGATTTGTTGAAACAGGGTCTTAAGCCCAATCAGATTAACGAGGCCATGGTCAGGGCAATTAATGTCGGCAAAACCTCCGGCATGGATATTGGCAAACATTTTAGGCCTGTCTTCAGCGGAATCGAAAAGGAAATCATAAGCGACTGTAGGCTTTCTCATTTAGCATATATTCTTGTGCTTATGAATGCGGATGTAGAACTTCAGGTAGTGGGTGATTTTCAGGTAAGTGTGCTACAGTAGTATTTGAGAAGTCAATAAAGTATTGGCGGTAGTTGCAAAACTATTTGGAATATGCACTGCCTTTAAAGTCAATCGGTTGTACATTTCGCCCAAGGAAGCATTTTTACCACATAAGAAGGGACATCAGTTATACCGATGTCGCAGAATTTTTTGATTAGCATGCCACGAAGTTTAGAAATTTCACTAAAACTAAATGCTGCCTTTTCAGGAATAAATAATAGTGGTCAGTCATGACACCTTTAAAACTGTCTCGATTTTCCGGTAATTTCATCGATTTTGATACGAAATACAACTGGTATTTTCTCCGCTTCTATTTTGGCGGAAAACTCGCTGATGAATTGCGCTTCTTTTCCCTTGGTGCGCTTCAAGATACTTTTTACACCCTCGCAAAACTCATGTAACATGTGTTTTGCATTGATACCTTCTAGCTCTTCGAACGTACCATGCACCTGTACCGATTGCCAATCCGCTACCGAAGTTATTTCATTCACACCAAGGGCTACCAAAGTGTTTTTGCGCATAGACTTTAATTTGTGTCCTTCTGAAGAGTAGCATGTAATAGTATGGGTAGCCTTATCGTAGTAGTAAGTAATCGGCACAATGTGCGGACTTACCCCCAAAACGTAGGCCAATTGACCGATATAATTGTTTTCAAGAAGTTTAATACCTTCCTTTTTTTCTAAGTTTCTTCTCATTGTCCCGTTTTAAATATTACTTCAAAACTAATTCTTATACCACTGATAACATATGATATAGGTCAGTTGTGAGAAACCAAAATTAATTACAGAATTTAAAATTGATGAACTGATCCAAATCATTGTAGACTATGACATCTACCAGTAATTTGGCTAGTATGAAACCCCAAGGGTTCATTTGATCACTGAAATATTAACTAAAATTTTGAAACCATGAAAAAAGTATTATTTGGTTTATTGGCTATTGGGCTAACCAGTCAGGTTTATTCCCAAATCGTTAAAACAGAAGAATTGTCAGAGGTTATCGTATATGCTACGAATTATAAGTACCTGAAGAATGTTGATACCCAAGAGGCGGCATCGGTTCCTGTAGAAATGTTGCAGCGTAAAGTAGCTTCTTTTAATGTTGAGGATTCTGGATTTTATCAGGATGACTATGGTTTGTATAATGTAAACTTTTTTATTCCCGAAGGTAATATTCTTGCAGCTTATGATAAAGATGGAAAGTTGGTACGAACTGCCGAAAGGTTCAAGAATATCAATCTGCCCAGAACTGTACAAGAAGCCATTTTAGATAGTTATCCCAAATGGACAATAACTAAGGACATTTACCTTGTCAACTATCACGATGCAACAGGAGTAAATAAAAAATACAAGTTGAAACTGGAAAACGGCGATAAGACCCTTAGAGTTAAAATGGATGAAAAGGGGCATTTCCTATAAT
>CAZRIE010000031.1:0-8512 GCA_964600075.1 uncultured Flavobacteriaceae bacterium | reverse complement strand
TTTTAAATGTTACTTCAAAATTAATTTTTATACTGCCAATAACACATGACATCGATCAATTGTGGGATACGAAAATTAGTTATAAAATTTAAAATTGGGGGACTGATTCAAGTCATTGTAGATTATGACCTCTACCAGTAATTTAGCTCATATGAACACTCAGTATTAATTAAAATCTGTAATCATGAAAAAAGTATTATTTGGTTTATTGGCCATTGGACTAACCACCCAAGCATATTCTCAAATCGTAAAGACGGAGGAGCTTTCTGAAGTTACCGTAGTTGCCACGAACTACAAATATCTCAATAGTGTCAACTCAGAAGAGGTAGCTTCTATTCCCGTAGAAATGTTGGAACGAAAAGTTGCGGCCTTTGATTATAAGAGTTCTGATTTTTATTCGGATGAGTTTGATCGATACAACATCACATTCTACATTCCTGAGGGTAAAATTCTTGCCGCTTACGACCGTGATGGTAAACTATTACGTACCGTAGAACGGTTTAAGGATGTCAATGTTCCGACAGCCGTTAAGAAAGCGGTCATGGATAGGTTTCCCGAATGGACGATAAGCAAGGATGTCTATAGAGTAAACTACAATGATAAAAAGGGTGCGGAAAAAACCTATAAACTCCATTTGGAGAATGATGACAAAACCTTAAAGATTAAAACGGATGAAAAAGGAAATTTCCTATAATCTTCTATAGGGCTTATTGAAAAATAGTTTGGTTCGATTATTTTCGTTGATAAGGTACTTTTAAAAAACAGCGTTTTTGTTTTTTGGGGTACCTTATTTATTGATTGCTTTTTCAAAAACCCCCAATCATGACTTTCCTCATATTCTTAAAGCGCGATTTTCCGTTATTTTGGCTATTGACAAGTAAAGAAATATGCGCAATTTTTTAATTATTGTATTTGTATTGCTCATCTTTTCCTGTGGCGAGCAAAAGGAAAAAATATTTCCACAAAAAGCACAGTTAACGGAATCGGTCTATGCGTCGGCAACCATACAACCTGATAGCCTATATCAAGTATATGCGGCCGTAGGGGGCCTTCTAGATTGTAATTTAGTAGAAGAGGGCGATTTGGTGAAAAAGGATGATTCCCTTTTACAAATCATCAACAACACCCCAAAGCTGAATACCGAAAATGCGAAGCTCTCCCTGCAATTGGCACAGGAAAATTATAACGGTAATACTGCCATACTAAAGGGTATGGAAGACGAAATACGAGCGGCCACCTTGACCTTTCAAAACGATTCTATCAACTCTTTTCGACAGAGGCGATTATGGGAACAGCAGATTGGCTCAAAAATGGAATTCGACAGCCGGAAACTGGCCTATGAACTTTCCCGAAACAACCTTAACCTTTTGAAAAGTCAATACGAGCGCATCAAGAACGAATTGCAAACACAGTTACTACAGGCGCGCAACAATTATAAATCAGCACTGATAAACACCAAAGACTTTACCGTAACCAGCAAAATCAATGGTAAGATCTATGCACTTTTGAAAGAACCGGGAGAAGTCGTAAATACCATGGAACCTCTGGCGGCGGTTGGCAGCGCTTCGGTCTTTGTTGTCGAAATGCTTGTTGATGAAGTCGATATCGTAAAACTAATGGTGGGACAAAAGACCCTTATTACTTTGGACGCTTATCCTTCAGAGGTATTTGTGGCAAAAGTCAGCAAAATCTACCCCCGAAAAGATGAACGATCTCAGACCTTTAAAATAGAGGCGATTTTTGAGCAACCTCCAAAAATCTTGTACCCTGGGTTGGCGGGGGAAGGAAACATCGTTATCGCTGAAAAGGAGAACGCCTTGACAATTTCAAAAGTATATCTGTTGGCAGGAAATAAAGTAATGACGGCCAATGGAGTAGTGGAGGTCAAAATAGGAATCCAAAATTTGGATAGGGTAGAAATCCTTGGAGGTATCGACGAGCGTACCGAACTTTTAAAACCCGAAGAATGATTAACTGGAAGGTCATATTGAACATCGCTAAAACGCATTTGTTGACTAAGATGAAATCTACGGTAACTGCGGCATTGGGTGTAACTTTCGGTATTGGGGCCTACATTACGTTGGTCAGTTTTATGACCGGGCTTAATGAAATGTTGGATAGTCTGATCTTGAACCAAACGCCCCATATACATCTTTATAACGAAATAGAACCTTCTGAGTCGCAACCTGTATCGCTCTATGAAGAATTTCATAATTCGGTAAATGTGGTGCATTCCATAAAACCAAAGCAAAGCCAGAAGAAAATACATAATGCGTTGCCCATATTAAGTTACTTGAAAAAGGATAAAAAAGTAAAAGGCGCTACTCCCCAGCTCCGCGCACAGATTTTTTACCTATCCGGTTCCATTGAACTGGGCGGAAATTTGGTAGGAGCGGATATTATGGAGGAAACCCGACTTTCAAATATGCGTGATTATATTGTTGATGGAACTCCCGAAGCGCTGAAAAATACTGAAAACGGTATTCTTTTGGGTTCGGGCCTTGCAACTAAAATGTCTTTGTCAGTAGGGGATAGGGTACAGATAAGTACCATCAAAGGAATTATTTTTCCATTAAAAATTGTCGGAATCTATCAAAGTGGCATTGCCGAAATCGATAATATTCAAAGTTTTGCGAATCTAAAGACGGTACAACGCATTCTGGGCGAAGCACAGAACTATGTGACCGATATCAATGTAAAACTCTTTGATATTACCGAAGCTCCGGCCATGGCTCAAATTTTGGGCAAGCAATTCGAAGTCAAAGCGACCGATATCAATGAAGCCAACGCGCAGTTTGAGACCGGTTCTAACATCCGTAACCTGATTACCTACGCAGTATCCATAACCTTATTGATTGTCGCCGGTTTTGGTATCTACAATATTTTGAATATGCTCATTTACGAGAAAATGAAAGATATCGCCATCTTAAAAGCTACTGGATTTTCGGGTAGGGACGTACAATTGATTTTTATGAGCCAGGCAATGATTATTGGTGCGGTAGGAGGGATTTTTGGTTTGCTCGTTGGGTTTGGCCTGTCGAGATTGATTGATACTATACCCTTTGAGACCGAAGCCTTACCGACCATCACAACTTATCCGATCAATTATAATATCTCTTACTATGTCATCGGGATTACGTTTGCGTTGTTGTCCACTTTTGTCGCTGGTTGGTTGCCCTCGAACAAGGCCAAACGAATCGACCCCGTTCGGATTATTAGGGGAACTTAGAAAAAGTAGTCAGTATGCAGTAGCAGTTGGCAGTACATTAGAAAATCAAACTTCTACGCTTAACGCTACTGCCAACTATCGAAGTATATACGTGAAAAATGTTTTCGACTTGAGACTTGAAACAACATAGACATGAAATTTGTTTTAGAAACCAAAAATATCAACAAACACTTTCACAAGCCCAAGGATTTTCATGTGCTGAAGGATATTTCGTTCGGGGTCGAGATAGGTGAGTTTGCCTCGATTATGGGAAAATCGGGTTCGGGTAAATCTACATTGCTGTATATTCTCTCTACGATGGACACGGATTATACAGGCGAGTTATACTTGAACAGTGAACTGGTTACGGGAAAACCGAACCAAGATTTATCGCGTATTCGGAACAAACATATAGGGTTCGTGTTTCAGTTCCATTACCTTTTGTCTGAATTCAGTGTACTTGAAAACGTGATGCTTCCTGCAAAGAAACTAGCCGAGAAATCTCATGACGAAATTGAACACGATGCTATGGAAAAGCTTAAAATGCTGCACATCGAACATTTGGCCAAACAGCGCGCCTCTCGAATTTCCGGAGGCGAAAAACAAAGGGTAGCGATTGCGCGGGCATTGATTAATAACCCCTCGATTCTTATGGGCGATGAACCCACCGGGAATCTAGACAGCCATAATTCGGAAAACGTTTTTAATATTTTTAAACGCTTAAAAGAGGAGGAAGGACTGTCTTTACTGGTAGTAACCCATGATGAGGATTTTGCCAAACGTACGGATCGTATCATTCAGATGGAGGATGGTCGGATTAAAAGCTAATCCTCAAACTCTACATCGCTACTTAAGACCCGAATACATTTTTGGATTTCCTGATGCGCCCTTTCCTCAGTAAAACCTAATGCGATTGCATATTTGTAAATCAGTTCTTTCTCTGCGGCATCGATTTTAGAATCTGCATGAATAATTCTGAACAGGTCGTGAAAATGTTCTAATCTAGTTTCCAAGTCGTAGGGTGGCACTATCGGGTGGGTATTGGGGTTTTTAAGTATCGCTGCATAAGCTTCATCAGAGATATCCAGTTTGAAAGCGAGTCGTTCTAAGACTTTTTTTTCTTCTGTGCAAATGGTATTGTCCACCTTTGCCAAATTGACCATGGCGGCAAAATGGGCAAGATTACTTTGGTGCTCCCCTGAGTCGTAAAAATCGGCTATTGACATTTTTTTAGTTTTGAATTATTTAAAAAGCTATCCGAACATTTCAAGGTCTACGATAATGCATTCCCCATAAGCGTCCTCATCTTCCTTATCCTCTGAAGTAGTGTACACTATTCGGTATACTACCGTAAATCTTCTACCCTCGTAGTTTCCATCGGTGAGATCGTATTTTTCTTGGGCCTTCGGTTCCATCTCCTCAAATACATATGAGGAGCCTTCAATGTCAACAAAATAAAAAATGCCCTCGGCGTAGCCATCGTAGGTCGCTTCAACGGTCTGAAGCTCATCTTGTTTCAAAGAGGATAAAAGCGCCATTGCGGAAAAAAGTACGATAAACAGCAATTTCATTGTCCTGATTTTTGCTGAAAGTAGTCTAGAAGTTTAACAGTAGAAATGATTAATGTCAGTTTTGGAAATATACCCTAATGAATGTTAATGAAAGCGGTTGGAATGGCTCTGAGATGAACTTATAATTGAAGATAAGTGGATTTAGGTTTTATAAGGTTTGGTTTGTTAATTAAGGAAGTAAGAGAAGCTGATAGCTCTTCTTTTGGGTACCTTTTTGCTAATATTATCCATCGCAGGGTCGTTTCTCGATTCAATCACCCATTCTTCCATATAGTATTTTATGATTTTATATTTCAGTTTGTTTCTATTTGCGAAATCAATGGAATTATAGGCTAATTGCATGATTTTTATTTTTATTTATCTTGCAATATGCTTGAACTTTTGTGAAACAAGAATAAATAGCTCCTAATCAGATTTATATTAACCGAATTTAAATTGGTTTTAAGCCATTACCAAAACGCAATTTTTTAAATATGATTATTAAGAACTACTATGCCCACTCCACATACATTAGCATTCTAGTTGCTGGCCTGGCTCTGGTCTTATCTGGCTGTTACCCATTTGAGCGCAATGATAAACTCTCTGTCTTGAGCAGTAGTGAGATGTCCAAAATGGTTCCTGATACAATCGATTTCAACATTCATATTAAGCCTGTACTTTCCGATCGCTGTTTTTCCTGTCATGGGCCGGATCAAAATGCACTAAAGGCAAACTTGAGACTAGATATCGAAGAAGGTGCCCTTCAGAAAAAATTGAAATCGGGAGGCCGCGCTTTTGTTTCGGGAAACATTGGGAAAAGCGAAGCTTTTTCTCGGATTACATCTACGGATGCGGAGCAGAAAATGCCTCCCCCAGAATCAGGATTGGTACTTTCAGAACGAGAAGTGGCCATGATTGCCAAATGGATCGATCAAGGGGCAGAATATAAACCCCACTGGGCATTTATTCCTCCAAGGCCCCAACGGATGCCTAAAGTTAAAAAGACCAATTGGGTTCAAAACCCTATAGATAAATTCGTCCTTCAAAAGCTGGAAAGATTGGATTTAGAGCCCAACCTTAAGGCCTCAAAAGAAACTTTATTACGGAGAGTGTCGCTCGATTTGACCGGTTTACCTCCGACTATTGCAGAAATTGATTCCTTTATAGCGGACAATGCACCAAATGCGTTTGAAAAAGTCATTGATCGGTTACTGAATTCCCCTCATTTTGGTGAGCGCATGGCACTCGAATGGTTAGATTTAGCGCGGTATGCGGACTCCAATGGGTATTCTCAAGACGGACTGCGCACAATGTGGCCGTGGAGGGATTGGTTAATCAACGCTTTCAATAATAATATGCCATATGATCAATTTATAACTTGGCAAGTAGCTGGTGATAAACTACCTAACGCCACAACAAATCAGAAATTGGCCACAGGTTTTCTGCGTAATAATAGACTCAACGGTGAAGGAGGTATCGTGGATGAGGAGTATAGGGTCGAATATGCTATGGACCGCACAGAGACAGTGGCAACTTCTTTGATGGGAATTACAATGCAGTGCGCGCGGTGCCATGATCACAAATATGATCCCATTTCGCAAGAAGACTACTTTGAGATGTTCACTTTTTTTAATAGTGCCAATGAATCAGGTATATCACAAAACGATGGTAATTCCGGGCCACAATTATTAGTTGCCTCACCAGAGGTTGAAAAGAAAATCGAAGACCTTGAAACTTATATTACCTCACTAGAAGATACGCTGAATATTCTGTTGAAACAACCTTTGACCGTTGATGCCTTGCCGCATAAAACGATACCATTGGCGCCCGCTATTGATATTGATTTTGATGAAGATAAATCGCTTTTTGTAAATAGGGGTGATTCAAAAGTCACAATAAATTCCGATGAGGGCATAGTATTAGAAGCCCATGATCAGGGTAGTGCCGTTAAGTTTAGCGGTTTTGACGGGGTACATATCCAGAGTGAATCTGTTGATTTTGATAGGGCTGACCGGTTTTCATTTTCTTTTTGGTTTAAATCAAATCACGAAGGACGTCATACAACGGTGCTTGATCATTTAAGCGGAGGTAGGTCGAGTTTCAGAGGGTATGACATATCCGTCATTGATGAAATGCTTACGTTTCGATTGGTTCGGGCTTGGCCTGCCCATCTTATTTCCGTGAGTGCGCCAAAAACAATAATACGTAACGAATGGACACATTATGTATTTACCTACGATGGTTCGAGCAAAGCACAAGGAGTACGCGTTTACATCAATGGAAAAAGTGTAGAGAAAAAAATCAACCTTGATCGCTTGAACCAAAATATCAGCAATGGTAATACACGTCTGAGCGTAGGTGGTAGACCGGGGTATTTAACAGAGGTAAATGGGGAAGGAAGCATTGATGACCTAAAGGTGTTTGGCAAAGAACTTAGCCCAGTTGAGGTTAATGCACTATATGGCGTATCATCAAAACAGCTAGCTTTTTCTGATGAAATATTAAAAAAACACTACCTCTTAAATTACAATACGGAAGTGATGACATTACGGGAGACCATTAACCAGTTAGGTAAACAGAGGAATTCGATACAAGATACGCTTATGGGCGTTATGGTTATGGAAGACCTGCCTGAACCCAGACCCACATATATTCTAGAAAGAGGCGGATATGAAAATAAGGGAAAGCAGGTGTATGCTAATACGCCTAATGCTATTATGGGCTTTGCCGATAGTCTTCCCAAAAATAGGTTAGGGCTTGCGCATTGGCTAGTGGATAAAAACAACCCTTTAACAGCAAGAGTAATCGTTAATAGGTTTTGGAAAATGTATTTTGGTCAAGGTATCGTGAAGACCTTGGAAGATTTTGGAAGCCAGGGATCATTGCCATCACACCCCGAGCTTCTGGATTGGCTTGCATTGGAATTTATAAACTCGGGTTGGGATATCAAGGCATTTCAAAAACTGATTATTACGTCGGCAACGTACCAGCAATCATCGCGTGTGACCGAAAAGAAGAGAAGAAATGACCCTATGAATATACAGTTGGCTCGAGGTTCGAGCACAAGGCTGGCAGCTGAATTTATCCGAGATTGCGCCCTTTCTGCCAGTGGTCTTCTGAACTTTGATATAGGCGGAGCTAGTGTTAAGCCATATCAGCCCGCAGGGCTTTGGTCCGAAAAGGGCGAGTTCAGTATTTTGAAAAATTATAAGCAGGATCATGGAAAAAAACTATACCGAAGAGGACTTTATACCTTTTGGCGACGAACCTCGCCACTGCCTTCCATGATGCTCTTCGATGCCCCTACCAGAGATAATTGTGCAGTAATACGTCAACAGACAAACACTCCTTTGCAGGCTTTGGTGCTAATGAACGACCCCCAGTTTGTAGAAGCCGCTAGGGTATTGTCTGAGCGCGTAATACGGGAAAACAGCACCAAAAAAGAACAAATTATACATGCACATCGATTGCTTACGGGAAAAAGACCAAGTGATGAGGTATTGACGTTACTGATTCAGCTTGAGCAAGATACCCAAGAGAAATATGTACAAAACATTGACTCTGTGAAAGAGTTATTGGCAGTTGGGGAATACCCTGTGGATTCAGCATTACCTTCTCATGAAGTTGCCGCAATGACCGTAGTGAATAATACGATACTCAGTTTAGACGAAACTATAATGAAAAGGTAATAAATGGTTATTTTGAATCAATACAAAATTACAGAAAATGAGTTTTTCAGATCTCGATAAAATAC
>CAZRIE010000030.1:0-40958 GCA_964600075.1 uncultured Flavobacteriaceae bacterium | reverse complement strand
TTAGCTTAGTACTTACCTGTACCGTCAAATCGCAATTTTGTAAGGCTTCTGCTGTGTATTCCGTATCGGATGCGGCCATCAAAAAATTTCCGCCCAGGCACATAAAGATCTTGGCCTTGCTTTCATACATCGCCTTCATTGCCCCTACCGTATCGTAACCTTCTTTAGACGGCGGAACAAAACCGAGGTGCTCCTCTATGCTCTTGTTGAGTTCTTTGTTTACAAAATGCATAATACCCACACTTCGATCTCCTTGCACATTGCTATGGCCTCTCACCGGACAGGTACCCGCATTGGGTTTTCCAATCGCACCTTTTAGCAAAAGCAGATTTACATATTCGCGAATATTTTCCACGCCATTTTTGTGCTGCGTCAATCCCATGGCCCAACACACAACTATTTTAGATTTTCTAGCGAGATAGGTAACAACTTCATTGATTTTATCGATCCCTATACCACATTGGGCAAGCAGCGCTTTTTCATCATAGGTTTTCAAATCACCCAACAGGGCTTCATAACCATCCACATAGTTCGTTAGAAAATCATGATCAAAAATGTCATTTTTGATAGTATCTAAAGCCGCCAGTTTAATAAGTATCAATTTGACCAGCGGTATGTCTTGATTAATTTTGACTGGAAGATGTATATCAGCGATATTCTCACCAGAACCAATCCAACCTTTCAAATGCTGTGGATTCTTGAAATTCACCAGTCCGGATTCTTCTAGCGGATTAATACTGATAACCTTCCCGCCGTTCTTTTTGCATTTTTCCAAGGCTGATAGCATGCGTGGGTGATTCGTGCCAGGGTTTTGACCTGCTACGATTACTACTTCCGCTTCATAAAGGTCTTCTAACTTAATTGAACCTTTACCGATGCCTAAAGTTTCGCCAAGTGCTACTCCGCTTGATTCATGGCACATATTCGAACAATCGGGCATATTGTTTGTTCCGAAGGCACGTGCGAACATGCCGTATAAGAATGCAGCCTCATTACTCGACCGACCAGAAGTATAAAAAATAGCCTCATCAGGCGAATCTAGTTTTTTAAGTTCTGCAGATATTAAATCATAGGCTTCTTGCCAATCAATAGGCCTGTAATGAATACTTCCTTCCCTTAAAACCATAGGCTCGACAATACGGCCAAATTTGTTCAACTCATAATCGGTCAATAAAGAAAGTTCTTCAACGGAGTGTTCTTGAAAAAAGTCGGCGCCAATATGAGAAGTAGTGGCCTCATCAGCCAAAGCCTTTGCCCCATTTTCACAATACTCGGCAATTTTGGATGTTTTTTCAGGATCGGGCCACGCACAACTCGGGCAACTAAAACCATCCTGTTGATTCATCTCCAACAAAGCGGTCATCGAGCGAACAACGCCCATCTCTTTGAAACTATGACCTAAGGCCACTTGAACACCTAAAGGTCCGGCAGCTATACGCATCGGCTCTTTTAATTTGATATCCAAAAAATCTTGGTTACCGCGTATCGAAACATTTCTTCGAAAGTTTTTTTCCATCATCACCCAATTGCGTTCCTAAAATTAACCTTTATATCGATAACAATGTAGCTGTCTTGTTGAAATAAGAGGTTCAAATTTGCGGTAAAAAACAAAAACATAGGCACTCACCACAACTTTGTCTTACTTCACATCATTTCTTTTCACAAAATGTCATCCCACCATATATTTGGAGTGTAATTAAGAAATAAAATTTTTCATTTTCATATAGTGTTCTCGTAAAAGAGCTTTGTCGAAAGACAAGGCTCTTTTTAGTTTGAACAAGTGGTCATGTTTTATTCCTTAGGAAATATTTACAATTGATTTTGCAAACAATAAAAATCGCTAACTACATGAATTCTTAGATCCTCTCCAATTTTATCGGATAGGTCTTGTTGGCGTTCCATTGGCAGACATAAATATTTTTATCGTCATCGATGCATACATCATGACAATGATTAAATATAGGTTCTTTTTGGAGCATTTTTTCCAGCTTTCCGTTGCTGTATTTCGGTGCCGTTCCTCCTGGGTTCGAAATCACTTGATTGTCCTTGTCCAAAATCGTCACAAAACCTGAATTCGGATTATTTTGGCTCGGATGACTTTCTTTTACATCCGCATCAAAATCAACTTCGGAAGACCAACAAACACCCGCATATAAATTCTCTCCATTGATGACTGGGCGACAGACAAAAGCACCGGGCAGAGCGATGGTTTCGATATAGTTACCATCCAAAGTAAACCGCTTGAAGCAATTACTTGCCCGAGATGTAACCAATAGCGTAGGATTATTTTTATCCCGATCATCGATACAAACACCATGCGCAGTCTGAAACTGATCGTTACCTGTTCCGCGGCCATTTCCTATTTTACGAACGAATTCACCCTCTTTTGTAAATTGAAGTACATATTGAGACCCGTAGCCATCAGCAATATAAATATCACCGCTCGGACCGATTATAGTTTCGGTAGGCTTGAATGCATCGTCTTTTTCATAGGCTCCATATTCGGATGGATGCCCTATAAGCATGAGTTCCCTTCCTTCCAAGGTCGTTTTGATCATGGTTCCGTCCGTATCGCTGATAAACAGAAAATCCTCTTCACCGTCGTTCCAAAGGGAAAGGCCGTGCCCCCCTTTATAACGTGCGCCCCAAGAATCGAGCAGTTTTCCCGACTTGTCATAGATCAAGACATTATTATGCGTGTCGTCGCCTACCATAATCAATCTCCCTTTCGAATCCATCACCATTTCGTGGCAATTGTTGACCGGCGTTTTCGAAGGATCAAGATTGCCCCATTCTTGATGCACCCGATATTTAAAATCACCCTGCCCTATGACCATTTCACTAAGTTTAGGACTAGACTTTCCGATAGCAAAATGTGGGGCTATGACGATTCCCGCTATGGCTATAGAAGATTTACTTAAAGATTTTCTTCTATCCGCTTTTCGTTTTGACATCGGTAATGGTTTTATTGTTTAATGAATTTGGAATGTACGATTTTCGAATTATTTACCCATGAAATACGAAAAAATCTTAAGGGCGAAAAGTATTTTTCGTCCTTAAGATTTTTGTATAACCGCTTTATAATTTAAGCGTTTTCAATTAGGCAGGAATCATACCATGCGGGTCAATTACATATTTTTTCGCAGCGCCTTGGTCAAAGTCCATGTACCCTTTTGGGCCTGCATCCAAACTAATGACCTGGACATTAACGGCGTCGGCTATCTTTATTTTATCGTATAAAATGGCCTGCATCAAGTTGCGGTTGTATTTCATCACGGGACATTGTCCTGTAGAGAAATGGTGTGATTTGGCCCAACCTAATCCGATACGGATACTCAGGTTACCGACCTTGGCATTTTCGTCGACCCCACCAGGGTCGCCCGTCACATATAATCCCGGGATGCCAATACCTCCACCGGCTCGTGTAACTTCCATGGCGGCGTTCAGTACGGTAGCTGGTTGCTCGGTATCGCTGCCATGGCCGTGGCCTTTTGCCTCGAACCCGACACAATCAACCGTACAGTCTACCTCAGGCACACCGACTATCTCCGCAATCTGTTCTGCCAGAGTCGCATCTTTTCTTAAATCTACGGTCTCACAACCGAAGCTCCTCGCCTGCGCCAAACGTTCGGGAATCATGTCGCCCACAATGACTACCGCGGCACCTAGAAGATGGCATGAAGCGGCACAGGCCAGACCCACAGGACCTGCCCCGGCGACATATACAATAGCCCCCGGCTTTACCCCAGCTGTTATTGCTCCGTGGTAACCCGTCGGTAAAATATCGGATAAAAGTGTTAGGTCTCGAATTTTCTCTAAGGCTTGGTCTCTATCCGGGAATTTCAGCAAATTAAAATCCGCATAAGGAACCATGACATACTCCGACTGTCCACCGATCCATCCCCCCATATCTACATATCCATAGGCAGATCCGGGTCTGGCATCATTTACACTAAGACAAATGCCGGTCTGTTGTTCTTTACAATTCCGACATCTTCCACAGGCGATATTAAACGGTACCGATACCAAATCTCCCACCTCCATAAACTCTACATCACGGCCTTTTTCCAAGACCATACCCGTAATCTCGTGTCCGAGAATCAATCCTGCAGGTGCGGTTGTACGACCGCGAACCATGTGTTGGTCACTGCCGCAAATATTTGTAGAAACAATTTTGAGAATTACGCCATGATGGCATTTTCTGTTACCCAAGGCCAGTTCTGGAAATGCAATATTCTGCACTTCTACCAAGCCAGGTTTAATGTAAGCAAGTCCTCTGTTCGAAGCCATAGCATAAGAAGTTAATTGGTTAATACTTATCTAATGAATGGGGAAATCTGGTCGAATCGACCTTCGTCATCAATATACGAATTTTTTATTGTCGTAAGTAATTTATATACAACCTTTTAAATGTATTCTATGGACCAAATCAACTTGCCTGGTTCAAAACAGAAGATATTAAAAAGGTATATCACCCCAAAACATCTTTGATCACATGCCCATGTACATCGGTCAATCGGTAGTCCCTACCTTGAAAGCGGTAGGTCAAACGTTCATGATCCAATCCGAGCTGGTTTAGAATCGTCGCCTGAATGTCGTGTACATGCACCTTTCCTTCAATACCTGAATAGCCGATCTCGTCAGTCTCCCCGTAGGTGAATCCTTTTTTGATACCTGCACCGGCCATCCACATGGTAAAGGCTTCACTATGATGATCTCGGCCCAGAAAGCTTTTGCCGGTGCGTGCCTCCATCATCGGGGTACGCCCAAATTCACCGCCCCATATCACCAAGGTATCCTCAAGCATTCCCCGTTGTTTCAGATCTTTTAAAAGTGCTGCTATTGGTCGGTCTATTTGTTTGCATTTTCTTTGTAAACCCTCCCCGACACCATTGTTCGGACCAGTACCGTGCATGTCCCAACCATTGTCGTATAGTTGCACGAAACGGACACCGTTCTCTACCAATCGACGTGCCAAAAGACAATTATTGGCAAAGGAATTCTCGCCGGGCGTTACCCCGTACATATCTTGAATATAGGTTGGCTCGCGATCGATGTTCATCACCTCAGGCACCGAAGTTTGCATCTTAAAGGCTAGTTCGTATTGAGATATTCGGGTCAGAATTTCGGGATCCTGGGTTTGTTGATACTCCAGTTCATTGATTTTGTTGATAATGTCTACGGACTTCTTCCGCATCTTGCTATCAATTCCTTTCGGGTTCTGAAGGTTTTGCACCGGCGTTCCAGTAGATTGGCATTGCACGCCTTGATGTACTGTCGGCAAAAAACCGCTACCCCATAGCCTTTTACCCCCACTAGGACCTCCTGCGGAAAGTAAAACCACAAAACCCGGCAAATTTTCGTTGAGGGACCCAAGACCGTAAGTGACCCAGCCGCCCAAACTTGGCCTACCCGTTCTGGGAGAACCCGTTTGCATAAAAAACTGGGCAGGGGCATGGTTGAACTCGTCGGTATGTACCGCTTTCAGAAATGCAACCTCATCGACCATCTCGGAAAAATATGGTAGATTATCGGAGACCCAAGTTCTGGATTCTCCGTATTGTTCGAATTTTATCTGTGGTCCCAGCATCTGTGGCACGCCCCTGATAAAAGCAAATCGTTTACCCTCGAGCAGGGAAGGTGGGCAAGATTGCCCATCCATTTTTTGAAGTTCGGGCTTATAATCAAACAGTTCGAACTGCGATGGCGCACCGGCCATATGTAAATAAATCACATGTTTGGCCCTGGGTGCAAAATGGGGTATACCATTTCGTATGCCACTCGGCATTATGCTTTTGGCGAGCAGATCACTTCCGCCTAACATCGAACTTAGGGTAACGGCACCCATACCTGACATGCATTTTTTTAAAAAATGCCGACGGGTGTTATACTCCCCTTTCCGGAAATGTGCTTCGTTTAAAATATCCATAATACAAGTTCAAGTTCAAACTAAAATGCAAGCTGTCAATTACTGAATGCGTTTAAACTTATTTTCAAAACGCCAATTGCCAATTATTATATGATAAATTTCTTTTGTTTCCAATTTTCGTCCTTTTTCATACTTTCTCTCCCAGATTATTTCATCTGGAAATCCCGTTGTTCAGAGGGGGAGTTACTGCCTACTGCCATGCCAACTTTTTCACTATCCCTTAACTACAAATTCATCCAAATTCAGCAACGCGTTAGCGACGACGGTCATTGCCGCTAAATCATATCTTTCTTTTCCGGAAAGCTTGGAGGCACTTGCTGGGAAATCAATAGTTTTGATTTCCTTTTCATAGTGTCCTAAGGCATCGTGGTAAAGTTCTTTAAGCAACGCTAATTTTTTCTCGTTCAGGGTACGGCCCATTACTTTTTTATAGCCATATTCCAGCTGTTTTTCAAGGGTAGAATCGGATTTCAATATCTGTTCGGCCAAAGCATTCGACGCTTCGAAAAACGTTTCGTCATTCAGCAGGTTCAAAGCCTGTAAGGGCGTATTTGTACGGATACGTCGCGACACGCATACCGACCTATCGGAGCTATCGAACGTCAACATACCCGATGGCGGGGTTACACGTTTCCATAAGGTATAAAGAGAACGTCGGTACCTTGCCTCATCTCCCTTTACCGTCCATTCGGGAACACCACGCCAACCGCCATCGACATCGCGATTTTCTACACTGGGGCCACCGATTTTTTGATTTAACAGACCACTTACCGCCAAAACCTGGTCTCTGATCTGCTCCGAGGACAAACGAGTGCGATGCCCTCGGGCAAGCCACTGGTTGCGCACGTCTTTTTCTATCTTTTCGGAATTCGTTTCCGAAGACTGCCTGTAGGTAGCGGAAAGTACCAATTCACGGATCAGCGGTTTAATGCGCCATTCATAGTTCTTCATGAAACGAACAGCCAACCAGTCTAGCAATTCGGGATGGGTGGGCTTTTCGCCCTGCGAGCCAAACTCCTCCATCGATTCTACCAATCCGAATCCGAATAGTTGCTCCCAGAAGCGGTTGACCGCTACCCGCGCCGAAAGCGGATTCTGTTCACTTACCATCCATTGGGCAAACGCTAAACGATCTCTTGGTTCTTCATCCTCCGTAAAGGAATAGATATTGGGAATACCGGGCGTGACTTCTTCTCCCAAGTTCAGCCAACTACCGCGATCAAAAACATGGGTGTTGCGTGCCTCGTTTTTTGGTAGTTCTCGTATAATGGGGGTTGTTGTTGTCGGCATATTATACAACTCATTCAGTTTCTTTCGGAAATCGAGGCCGTAATTTGCCATGCGAGGATTCTTCTCGTAGTAGCTAATTTTCTCCAGGTTGAACAGGTTTTGAGCATACGTGTTTCCTGCATAAAATCTAAGGTAGACCATATGACTACCATTTATTGGCTCAATCTCGGCCTTAAATTCTTTTAAGCCCGTGTTATCTGCGGTCGATTTCCATTTGCCCGTCTTGGTAATACCTACCTCTCCTATTTTTTTCCCGTTCAGCGAATCGATATGAATCGCAATGCTCCCCGCATCATCCAGTTGTGAAGCGACCGTAAATCCGATTTGTTCCACATTGGTCAGATTTACATTATTGTATTTGACCCAACTACTATCTTGAATCTGATCTACCGACCTCAAACCGATCGTCAGTTCGATAAACGGGCTAGAATCTTCAAATATCTCGGCTTCAAACTTTCGATACCCCAGATGATGGAGCAGTTCCTCTTTTCGGTCATACAGTATATTCGATTTATTCGAAGGCGGTCGATCTTCTGCCTTCAAGGTCTGATTGACATAGCCGAGTATCTCCTCAACCTTTTTTTTGTTTTCCTCCGAATACGTAAACAATTTGGGCTGCTCGAAATAGATATCCCGATCTTCCGAGTTGTTGAAAAATGCCATGGATTGATAGAACTCCTCATGCCGGAACGGATCATAAGGGTGACTATGACACTGTACACAGGCCATGGTAGTGCCCTGCCAAACTTCATATGTGGTCGAGACCCGATCCAGAACGGAAACTACACGGAATTCTTCGTTATCGGTACCACCCTCATCGTTTGCCAAGGTATTGCGATGAAAGGCCGTGGCAATCAATTGCTGTTCGGTAGCATCTGGTAGAAGGTCGCCCGCCAGCTGTTCTATTGAAAATCGGTCGTAGGGCACATCTTGATTGAAGGCATTTATTAGCCAATCCCGATATTTCCAGATTTCGCGATTGGTATCTTTTTCATACCCTTTGGAATCGGCGTAGCGGGCCAAATCCATCCACAGGGTCGCCCAACGTTCCCCGAAATGCGAGGAAGCCAATAAGCGGTCTACTAACTTTTCATAGGCATCCACCGAGCTATCTTCCATAAAGAGATCGATTTCTTCCATAGTCGGCGGCAATCCGATCAGGTCTAAGTGCAATCGGCGCATCAGCATAGCCTTATCTGCTTCCTGAGAAGGAGCTAATCCTTTCTCTATCATCTTTGCGAAGACAAAATTATCGATTGGTGTTTTTGCCCATGCTGCACTATCGATTACTGGCGGCTCAATTTGTTCTTTTGGGGGAATATAGGCCCAGTGTTTTTCCCATTTGGCACCTCGATCTATCCATTCTGCAAGAATATCGATTTCTTTCTGGGTAAGCGGTTCGGCATCCTGCGGCATACGCAATTCAGGGTCTTCATGAACGACGCGTTTATAGATTTCGCTCTTTTCGTGCTTACCTCTTACGATTGCGGGTTCCCCAGATCGGGTTTTACCGAATGCATCTTCCTCGAATAGCATACTGAATTCTCCATTGGCCTTGACCCCACCATGACACCGTAAACACTTGTTGTTCAGAATGGGTCGTACATCACGGTTGAAACTGACCTCGGCCTCGCCCGGGCCTTTACAGGCAAAGATTACAGCGGCCAATATTATATAAGCGTATCTCTTCATTCTCTATATCACCAGATTTCTGGGTAAAGGCCAAATTTTTTCATACTGCCCTACCGACTGTCTAAAATTAAAGATAAAAAAGACCATTTGAAATGTGTTAATTATTTTTCAAATGGTAAAAAAATCCGTCTTCGGCACCCAACAAAAGGTCTGGAACACCATTTTTATCCCAATCGACGACGGTTGGTGATGTCGTATGGCCAGCCAGTTTTTCTTCGGAAAGGTCGCCCCTGAATTTCATTAGCACTTTGTTATTTTCAGTGCCCATATTCTCAAAAAGGGCTGCATTTTTACTGTTCACGATCAAGTCAAGATCGCCATCTTGGTCCCAATCGGCAAAGCATAATTTTCTACGACCACTTTTGCCGTGTAGCCCATTGTTCAATCGCAGTGGGCCTGTCACATCATTTTGCAAAACATTTTTCCGATCTAATTCTCCACCGTTAACGCCATAAAAAATCCGTTGGCCCGGCCGTAGTTTTAGCTCTTGGCTATCTTTGAACCGCTCGAAAAAAGCTAAATACCCTTCATGGTCGAGCATAATAAGATCAATCAAACCATCTTTGTTCCAGTCTATGGTATAAGGGGTGGTACGCCATTGGGTGGCAAGTTCGGTGCTGTTGGGGTTCCACCAGTTCCATTCGGGTTTTGGTGTTTTTCCAGAACCCCAGGCCACAATAACCGGTTTTGCCACTTCCAATTTAGGGTCGCCCCTTGTGCCAATATTCTTGTGCCATTCGATTTTGCCCCATATAGAATTTGTGATGATATCATTCAGCCCGTCTCCGTTCCAATCGCTGACAGTTAGTGTAGTGTACCCCCACTTTTTTTCTGCTGGGCCTTGAATGGAACCACTGTCGCCCGCCAAATGCCGTATTTCTTTCCCGCCTGCTTTCAAACGTTTCGGTTCGGCCCATTTTGGCGGATTACCCCCATTCAAATTTTCAATAAAACTGATATATCCGGCGGAATTCCCCGCAATCAGATCTTCGTCACCATCTTCGTCCCAATCCGTACTAAAAGGTGTTGCCAGGGCTCCGCATTTTACGTGCTGTGCCTTTTGTTGAAAATACTTGGGAGAACTAAAAATAGGCATATCGTCTTCGACGACGCCGGTATTCTCGACAAAAGCTACCCTACCATCTTCATCCCCTACAATCAAATCGATATCGCCATCTTTATCCCAATCTACCGCTGAAGGGATAATCATTTCCAAATCCATTTTGATGACTCCTGATGAATTGGTCAAAAAGCGGCCTTCAGAAAAGACGGGTTTCTCGCGGGTTCCGATATTCTCGAACCAAGTAAAACGATCAAGAAACTCCCCACAAATCAAATCGAGGTCGCCGTCGCCATCAAAATCTTCCATGTTCGGGGAAGGTGCGCCATAAAGATCTATTGGCTTGCCGTTAGACATAATTTTACCCTTTTCCACATAAATACCGTCTTGATTTTCCAGTAAGTACACATAGCCATGAAGCGGACCATTGGTCCAATTACCATTGTCGTCAAAGGCATTGTCCCACCCGTAATCGCCCCAATCATCAATACCGACAATTAGGTCAAGATCTCCATCATTTTCGTAATCGACATATTTCCATTGGCTAAATCTAATTTTTTCATGCTCCTTTTCGAGATTGTCTTTCGGAAACAATTCTTTCGGATTCGAGAAAAAACTATCTTTAAAATTTAGGTATTCTACCCCACGACCAAGTATTCTCACTTCTTTATCGCCATGAAATACTTGGAGATTTTTCATGCCTTCAGCAATCTTTTTGGGGCGTTCGAAGATTGGCATTTTTTCAGTACCCTTGGATTTATTCTCAAAAAAATACGTTCCGTTAAAAGGCGTGTCAGGACATGACACGACCAAATCCATATCGCCATCGCTGTCAAAATCCATCGGTATGGGCCATGCCCATAGGCCTACACCGAGATCTACCGATAAGTCAGAATTGCGGTATTCCATCATAGTGAACTGGGCTTCTTCTGGTTCACCAAGTGGTGCTTCCGACCGGACATTTTTGCAACTGTGCTGCATCGCTATCAAGATGACCACGACAACTATCGCCTGGATATTCAGTTTACTGATTTTGGGCATATTCTTTTATTAAGACCTTTGATTGTCGATAGCCTTTCCGAATAAATCCAATATTGGTTTGCCTTGACCGTCCGGTGTGGTATAAAATGGTCGGCCTTCTATGGTATAATGCGTTTCTGGGTGCATGCCCAAGGCATGATAAATCGACTGATGCACCTGATCGATAACAACGGGATTCTCTATGGAAGAACACGGCCTTTCATCTGCGGTCTTTCCATAAACCAAGCCTTTTTCGACACCACCGCCCCACATTAATACAGAGCTACCATCCGTAAAATGACGATGCATACCATAAAATTTTTCTTCTTCAATAATATCAGGTTGGTTGACCTGATTTTTCACCTGCTCACCTGGACGACCCTCCATAATAGCATCACGGCTAAATTCGCTTGCCAAAATTATAAGAGTGCGGTCTAGATGCCCGCTTTCGTCAAGGTCTTTAATCAGCTGGGCGATCGGCTTGTCGATAAGCTGTTTCATTTTGACTAAGCGCGTATGTCCGTTTTCGTGGGTATCCCAACCCAAGAAAGGTTCATACTCAGTGGAAACACTTATAAATCGAGCCCCGTTCATAGCCAACCGTTTTGCCATTAGGCATCCAAGTCCGAAACGACCGGTATTGTAGGTATCATAACTCTCTTTAGGTTCTTCGGAAAGGTCGAACACTTTCGCTTCGGGGGAATTCAATAACCGATACGACTGTTCCATAGAACGCATCAACGATTCCCTTTGATAGTCGCTTCCGTTTTCCATGACCTCGCTTTTATTGGCCAATTCTTTATACAATTTGTAGCGTGCCTCGAACCGTTTGAGCGACATGCCTTGTGGAGGGCGAACACTTTCAAGGCCGCTTGAGGGATCGGGAATAAGAAAAGGACCGTATTCGGTACCTAAAAACCCTGCGGAATGGAAAGCTTTCAGCTCTTCGGCCTCACCGACCGTAAATCGTTGGCCCATGGCAATGAATGGGGGAATCACCGGGTTGATCGGTCCGAGTTCTTTTGCGATCCATGCTCCAAGATGTGGTGCCTGTACCGACTGGGGCGGCTCATAACACGTATGCCAATGATATTGGTGCCTCGTATGCAGAATATGCCCTAAATCGGCTGACTTATAGGAGCGGATTATGGCCCCTTTGTCCATCACATTTCCAATGGACTGCAAGCCCTCGGAAAAATTCAATCCATCAACTATAGTCGGTTTTTTCGGAAACGTACTCAGCACTCTTTTACTCTCTACCCCTTTTTCGTAGGGTACATAAGCCTTGGGGTCAAAGGTCTCGGTATGTGCCATACCTCCAGCCATCCAAAGCAATATTACAGTGTCTGCCGTGGAGGGAATTTGTGGAACCGGTGTAGCGCACGAATTCAAAAAAGAAGCTAAGGGAATGGTCGTTGTAGAAGCGGCCAAGCTTGCAGCACTCATTTTTTTTATAAAATCACGTCGTGGGTTCCCCATTTTATTGTCGTAAGCCATCTTTTTCTAATATATGAATTGAAATTCCGGTAGCAGAACCGTTGACCAGAAAAGATCTTGAAGACCTTCTTCAACGGAGGCGGCATCCAGTGTACTCAAGGCGATTTCTCTTTCTTTTCGTGATGGATCTCTGCCTAATGATTTTTGATACAGCATCGCTACCAACTCACCTTTATCGGAATATGTGTCAAGCCAAATATCGGCACCTTGAGCCAAAACGCCATTGAAATATTCCCCGTTTGTCAATTCCAATGCTTGAAGCAAAGTCGCTTGATCGTCTCTTTTGGTAGTAACATTTTCGCGACTGGGGCGACCTAGGGCTTTTAAAAATTGATGTTGACGAACCAAACTGGCCCTAGCGAATTTAGGCCGATTTTCCTCAAACGAAAAATCGACTAGCTGGTCCCAATGTTTGGAGCCAAAATCCCTAACGTCTACCCAAGTGACATCTTTATAGCCGAGGTCGTTCCATCCATCTTCAGGTTTGGTATCGGTACTTTTCCAAGTTTTGTCAGATTGTATGAGGTCGGTAGTTCCATCGGTATACGAAATTTTTAGAGCGAACAAGACACCTGCAGGGTTGGCGATGCTCCCTTCATTTTCACCTTCAATAGCAATCAGATTCTTGCCATTGGAAAGTAAATTACTGACATCTAGCTTATCTACGGTCGTCCAATCATCCCCAGCGGATATTTTAGTGCCATTTACAAATAAGGTGTAGGCGTGATCTACGGAGATAAGCGCATCGGCCGATTGGATTTCTTTTCCCGGGAGCGAAAATTCGTGTCGGAAATAGCGCTTGCCCGGATCGGGCAGCACATCACGATCGAATTTTAACTGACGATGCCAGATACGATTAGATGCTAAAGGATTTCCCGAAGGATCATAGGCCATCGCGTAATACATGGGTGCTATAATTTGACTGACCGCATCTGAAAACTGTTCGGCACTTAAACGTCTCACGGTTGGCCCCTTGAATACATAGTTATTCGATTTGACTTCTTCCAACTTATCATATTTAACAGTTGGTAATTGATAGGCTTTGGAAGTCATAATAGTTCGCAACAAGTGTTTCAGATCATGGCCGCCAGCTATAAAATCGGAAGCCATCCAATCGAGCAGCTCACCGTTCCAAGGTGTATTATCCATTTCATCGACAGGTTCAACAAGGCCCCTGCCCATCAATCTTTCCCAAATGCGATTCGTAAGGGTGCGGTACAACCTTCCGTTTTCCGGTTTTATCATAACCTTGGAAAGACTGCTCAATCTTTCCGCAACGGTTTCGCCTTCTATTGTACCCAGTTCAGGATAGAGGAAACTTACTTCGGCCATTTTTCCTATGGGTTTATCGCATCGGTTCAGTTCTAAAACCGAGTCGGCAAATATCGAAGCAAAGCCATAGGTTTCGGCCAAGGTCAGGTTGCTTATAAAACTATTGTGGCATGAGGCGCACTTTACATTTACCCCCAACAATGATTGCCCGATGTTCTGTGCCGCCTGCATTTCGGTACTTTGACTTGAATTTACAACCCCGCGCCATTGAATTCCCTTAATAAAACCCTCGGAGTCTTCCGCAGGGTCAATCAGTTCGCCAATGATTTGGTCGTAGGGTTTGTTTGCTTCCAAGGATTTGTAGAGCCAATCTGTAATTTGTTTTCTGCCACCGGTGATAAATCCTGTTCCGGAATAATCGTTCCGTAAAAGATCGTTCCAAAAACTCAGCCAGTGCTGCGCATAATTATCGGTATCGTCTAAGAGGTTGTCAATCAACTTTTGACGTTTGTCAGCATCGGAATCATTGACGAATTCCTTAACTCGTTCCGGTTCAGGCAGCAACCCTATGATATCTAAGTACGCTCGCCTCACAAACTGCCTATCGGCAACGACTTGGGGCCATTCAAAATCGTTTTCCTCAAAATACACTTCCATCAACTTGTCTATAGGATGTGTTTGACCATCTACTTTCGGCAATTCAGGTTTGTTGAGCGCCAATTCTGCTTCTGGAAAAACCTTAAGGGCCCGGTCGGACCAATAGGCACCTTTTCCGATCCACATTTTAATAAGTGAAATCTCATGTTTCTTGAGCACCTTCCCTTTTTTGGGCATGACCTCATCATCGTTGGGAGAGCGTGTTACTCGTCGATAAAGCTCACTCGCCTCTGGTTCGCCAGCGACGATACTCGGGCCCGATTCCCCACCTTGAAAAACGCCACGTTTGTTTTCCAACACCAGTTCGCCCTTTTTTTTGTTCTCACTATGACATTGATAACAGTTATGGGCAAAGATGGCCCTGACCTCTAAATTGAGATTTTCTTGTTGTACTTCGGTAAGGCTATCGAGCGGTTTGAGTTCCGCCAATAGGGCAACACCCTTGCTGTCGTCATAGGCTTCTTGATTACCTGGCAGTACGCTGATTAGATAATCCTCCCCATGAGTAAGGCTTGCCCCGAGATGGCCGGCAACGGTCAACAACACTACTGTTGTAAAAAGTCCCACTCTGTACAATCGGTAATCAGGCAGTTTTCCGTTCAAGGTACTTCGTAACAACAATGCGGTACCAAAACCAAATACGGCCGTTGCAATGCCGACATATTGGTGATTTGTTACGAGATCTCCGCTATAGTCGTCATAGGTACTTAGCAGCCAACCAAGTAGTGCCGAAAGAATGGCGAATACCGCACCCAGATATACCATACCGTTTATGCCTCCACGTAGACTTTGTCGTTTTCCTCCAATCGTAAAAAATTCAAAGAATAGGGCAACCACAAGTAAACCGATAGGGAAATGCACTAACAAGGTGTGAAAACGCCCTATTAGTTGAAATATCCAATTAAATTCTTCCATCCTCCTAAAATAAGGATATTTTTAATGGCAAGCCATCCTGTGGTATCCGGTAGACGCGCGCCAAATTTCCCTTTTCTGTCCAATAAAAACAATTTTGCCTTGCTACACCACAAGTTTTCTTACTTACACATCAAAAAGTTTGAGAAGCAGTGAACACTTAGTATGTTTGACATGTACTAATTAACCAAGAGTAAAATTTTTCATTTTCATATAGTGTTCTCGTAAAAGAGCCTTGTCTAACGATAAGGCTCTTTTTAGTTGCCGGCTATTCTGTTTTCATTTTAGGGCTTTGTTTTTTTTAGACGTACTACATATTTCAAATGTTTTAGATGCTTCAAAACTAAAAGGGAACATCCCCTTAAAAACATACAATGAGAGAACGTTACTTCTGAGTTAGGGAGCAGTCTCGCTATTTATAATTTTGTAATTTTAGCATTCTGAACAGTAGAAATCAGGCTTTATAATTCCATACGATGACATTGACCCAAGAACAGTTACAAGCCTATAGAAAAGACGGCTATCTTCTGCTTAAGAATCTTTTTGATCAGGAAGAAATCGGAAAGCTCAAAAATGCCGCTCTAGCGGATCGAGAACTTGACAAACGTTCCTACGGACGCGCAGATGGCGAGGGTGGTACGGTACGCCTTTCCATTTGGAACCATCCAGGCGATAATATCTACGGAGCGTTTGCTCGAAGCGAGCGTATTGTGAATGTTGCTGAAGAGCTGTTGGAAGGAGAAGCATATCATTACCATTCCAAGATGATCCTCAAAGATGCCAAGGTCGGCGGCGCATGGACCTGGCACCAAGATTATGGCTATTGGTACAATTTTGGCCTCTTGCAACCCCTTTTGACCAGTGTTACCATTGCGGTGGATAAGGCCACCAAGGAAAACGGATGCTTACAGGTGCTTCGAGGATCCCATGCGATGGGTCGGGTGGAACATTCATTGAGTGGGGATCAGGCCGGGGCCGACATGGAGCGTGTCAATGTCGCTAAGGAAAAATTTCCGTTGGTGTATTGTGAAATGGAGCCCGGTGATGCTATGTTCTTTGATTGTAATATTTTGCACCGATCAGATCAAAACCGATCAGATTATTCCCGTTGGTCACTTATTTGTTGCTATAATGCTGCGCGAAATAATCCTTACAAAGAAGGGCAGCACGCCAGTTATACCCCTTTGGTAAAAGTAGGTACAGATGCGATAAAAAATTCCAACCTAAACGGATTTAACGAAAATCCAGAATCGGATTGGGTAAATCCCGAGAGTGATCAAACGATTGAAAAACTAAAACCTTAGGAGTCCGTTTTTTGAATAACTTCTCCGGAAACCTTATGTTTTAGAATCAGTTTGTTGTCTCCGTTTGGCAACACCTCTTCCTTGATTAAATAATAATCGTCATTGTACGAAGTAAATTCTTTTGTAGCTATTTCAGGCTGATCGCCCCGCCAGTCTTCTAAAATTACCGGTTCCCATAATTTTGTTACGGCCGATTTATAGGCGGCATCCAATATCGCATTGACCACATAACCATCGTAAAAGGTTTCTTGCGGATCTCGATTTTCTTCAATGGCCGTGAACATATCGGTAAACATATGGGGGTAGCCTAATTCGTGGGATTCGTCCCCCACCGGAAACAACCATCCTTTGTTCACCTCGGCCTTTTCTGCGACATAGGCATCGCCCTCACCTGTGGTAAACATCTCGAAACCGGTGCGCAAAAAGCTATTGACCCAAATGGTACCTTCAGTGCCCATAATCTCATCGCGTAAATCCATACCACCACGAAATACCCAACTTACTTCGAACTGACCGATTGCACCGTTGGCATATTTAACCAAACCAATGGCATGGTCTTCTGCATCAATAGGATGGACCTGGGTATCGGCCCAGCACATCACCTCCAATGGTTTTACATTCTTCCCGATAAAATTTCGGCTAATTTCGACACAATGGCAACCCAAATCAATGATTGCTCCGCCACCTGATTTTTCTTTGTCCCAGAACCAATCGCTATGTGGCCCCGGATGTGTCTCTCGGGATTTTGCCCAGAGCACCCGCCCGATACTGCCTTGCTTTACACTTTCGAGCGACTTCAAAAATTTGGGAGTGTAACAAAGGTCTTCTAAATAGCCCCCGAATATGCCAGCCTCCTCCACCATATCTAACATACGTTTGGCCTCGGCGGCTGTTCTTCCCAAGGGCTTGGTACAGATTACATGTTTTTTCGCCTTAACGCATTCTGCGACTGCAGCTTCATGCAAGTGATTTGGAAGAGAAATCAACACCACATCGATGTCTTCGCGGTTAATGGCTTCCTGCATGACGTTGGTATGGTGCGGCAGTTGATAATCGTCGGCAAAACGTTTGGAATTTTCCAGATTTCTGGAATAAACACTGGTTATGCGATCGGTTCTTCGTTGGGCATGTAGCGTTTCGGCATAAAAGCGGGCGATAAAGCCTGAGCCGAGCATGGCGATGTTCATAGATGATCTTTAAAATTCAAGTGCAAGTATCAAGTCTTACGACAGACAGATTGAAATTCAATAATTACAATCCGGTTCAAAAACCGCTCCTTTCAAACTTAATCATTCGCGCGAACTTTATCCTTTTTCTTTTGCTGAAATACTTTTTGAATTTTTACATTCGACACTTCAAGATTAACGAAAAAAATATAAAAAACAGTTGAAAGCTTTCCGGTCAATTTCTTCGTTTTGGTCTTTATATCGCGGTATCGCGAATCTAGTGTATAGTATTGCTTGAGTATTTAGAGGCTGTTTCGAAATATGTTTACTTTTAGGGTGAATTTCATAAAAAACGGCTGATGATACTTCCAGTAAAAAATAGACTCCTTTTACTTCTTTTTATAGCCATCGGATGTATTTCTTGCCGGGATAAAAAAGCCGAAAAACAAAACAATTCCAAAGTAGCAGTTGAAAATTCGCAAAAAGAAAACTGGGTTTCCCTGTTCAACGGAAAGGATCTGGAAGGCTGGACGATGAAAATAACCAGCTACCCTTTAGGCGAAAACTTCGGGAATACCTTTCGGGTCGAAGACAGTATCTTGAGCATCCGCTATGACGGTTATGGAGAAGATCTGAACGACCGCTTTGGCACGTTCTATTATAACAAAAAACTCTCGGATTATCGATTGAAAGTAGAATATCGATTCGTAGGCGAAACCGCACCCGGTGCGCCTAAGTGGGGCTATCGTGATAGCGGTATCCAATTTCACGGGCAACCACCGGAAACCCAAAAATTGAACCAACCTTTTCCGGTCTGTCTCGAATACAATCTGCACGGCAGCAGCGGTAGCGAAGACCGACCCGTCGGTGCAGCCTGTGCCAACGGAATGTCTTTTGAAATAAACGGCGAAAAGAATAGCACAACCTGTATTCAGCCAACAATTTCAAGAGCCTTTCATGGAGACCAGTGGGTAACGCTCGAAATCGATATCAAAGATGGACAAATTACCCATTATGTAAATGGCGAAGAAATTCTAAGTTATGCCAACCCAACCTATGACCCCAAAAATGAAACAGCCAAAACCTTGATGGAAAACGGAGACACTGCCGTAAAAGGAGGTTATATCTCCTTACAATCGAACAGTCATCCTATCGATTTTCGAAAAATCGAACTAATGGAATATTAGATTCCTAGTCCATTATACCTTTATCGCAACCTTCCCACCAGTCTTTACGGCCTCAAATATGGCATCGATGATTTTCATGTCTTTTACACCTTCTTCCCCGTTTACGGGCACAATAGGCTGTACACCTTCAAAAATAAGCTGGGCCATACCGTCCATTTGTAATGTCTGATGGGTGACATGGGGCTGGGTAAGTTTACCATTGTGCGTGCGACCTTCGATAGGGCCATAACCCGTTGAGGGTCTCATTTCTACCCAACCCTTTTCACCGGTCATAAAAAACCGGTCAAGATTTCTCATATTGTAGGTTGATAGGCAATTGGCCACGGCACCGCTTGGGAATCCCATTTGAAACTGAATGGTCTCGTCAACACCTTCCTTAAATTTAACAGGGTCCGTTTTGGTTTCCTGTGCCGTTACCCAAATAGGATCTTCGCCCAACATATAGCGCGAGCCGTTGATAGAGTAGATACCAATATCCATCATAGCGCCGCCGCCAGCCAATTCCTTATTTAATCGCCATTGGGTGGGATCGCCAATTACAAAGCCAGATTGGCCTTGAAAGAATTTGGGTTTCCCGAATTCGCCATCTTTTCGCATTTGAATAACAGCCATAGTTTTCGGTTCATAGTGCATACGGTAACCGATCAATAGTTTTACATTGGCGGCTTTGCAGGCATCGACCATGGCTTGGCCTTCCGCTGCGTTAATGCCCATAGGTTTTTCGCAGATAACTTGCTTACCCGCTTTGGCAACACGAATCGATTGGTCTTTATGAAGTCCGTTTGGAGTAATGACATAAACGGCATCGATATCGGAATTATCCTTTATAGCATCGAAATTTTCGTAATTGTAGCAGTTCTTCTTTGGAATACCATATTTCGCTTGCCAGTCGCTAATTTTGGAAGGTGTGCCACTAATCACCCCAACCAACTTGGCCCGTTTACAATCTTTCATAGCCTCTGCTACTCGAGTACCGTAACTCCCAAGACCCATTATCGCCACTTTTAAAATAGGGCCCTCATAAGGTTCTCCAGAAGCAGCAAAAAGATTTGACGGATGATATAAAAGTGGAAGGCCAACGGCCGAAACGGTAAGTTTTTCCAAAAAATTTCTTCGTGTTCCCATGGTAGTGTATTTGATTTTGTCTTAAAAATAATGTAATAAATGATACTAAAGAATATTTCTATCGCGGAAATCGGAAATCTACGTTGCCCCCAGAAATGATAATCCCAACTTTCCGATTCCTGAACTTTTCCTTTTCTCGCAAAACGACGGCTAAGGCCACTGCACTCGAAGGTTCGATAACGATTTTCATACGCTCCCATACCAATTGCATTGCGACCACGATTTCCGCTTCCGTTACTCTTATGATCTCTTGTACATATTTCTGGATTATGGGGAAACTTTTATCCCCTAGTTGAGTCTTGAGTCCGTCGGCAATTGTATTTGTGGTTGCATTCGATTCTATTACGCCACTTTGCAGAGAACGGTAAGCGTCGTCAACCTCGAAAGGTTCACCCCCGATTACCTTACAAGCGTTTCCAAAATAGTTGGCAGCCAAAGATGTACCTGCGATCAGACCACCACCACCTACCGGGGCAATTATACAAGCCAGATCCGAATGCTCTTCTAGAAATTCCATACAAGCCGTTCCTTGGCCTATAATTACATTTTCGTCGTTTGATGGATGAATAAAAGTAGCCCCTGTTTCGAGTTCGATTGTTTTGGCCGCCTTATTTCTCGCCTGAAGAGTCGGTTCGCATTCAATAATCTTTCCACCATACTCCAAAACTGCATTTTTCTTTATCAGAGGTGCCGTAGATGGCATGACGATATAAGCCTTTACCCCTATTCTTTTTGCGGCCAATGAAAGGGCCTGGGCAAAATTTCCGGAAGAGTGTGTTACTACACCATTATTTTTTTGCGCCTCACTTAACTGTAAAACCGCATTAGTCGCGCCCCTTGCTTTATAGGCACCGCCCCTTTGAAAGTTCTCACATTTGAAAACTATTTCAGTTTCCGCCATTTGGTCGATCAATCGAGAAGAAAGTACAGGAGTACGGTGAATATGTGCCCGAATTCTGTTGTGGCATTCAAGTAAGAGCTCTTTATACATTTTTTTTATTGACGCAACGCTCTAAAATAATGATAACACTTTTAAAACTACGAATAAAATCATGTAAATTGGTCAGGCGTTCAGCAAGAATGGAACTCAATGGCTTTCGCAAAAAAATATAAAACTGCCCCAACATTTTATATGAATGTTCGTTAATAAGGCAGTAGCACCTAGCTAATCTCAAAATGAGAAGTAATTATTTTTTATCGTTTTACTTGTTCTTGTGCCAATTTGCCCTAGGGTACGCTCCCCCATCTGTTTCCGATTTATACGTGAACTTTGAAAACGTCATCTACATAGCTGATGGTCTAAAAAAAAGTACGGATAAGTCATCTCTTGAAATTACGCATCCAAATGCGACCACGTCATGGACAATCGACAAGCCGGCAAAAATCGAATGGAAAACCAAAAATATCGGAGCCGATAAATCGATAAGGTTCTTTCTGACCCGCAATGACATGGTCGTACAAGAACTGGGTACTTTCAAGAATACCTTTTCTACCGATGGCATCAAATTGGCCAAGAATATTGGATCGGGAAACACCTATCAAGTAGTAGGCATCGAACTCTTTCCAGATAATAAATATTCAATTGCAAAGTTCGCCACACCCTATTTTTCAATTATCAATGCGGCGTCAGATGCTCGTAAAATAGCCAGTACATCAGCCGTTAGCCCAAAAAATACAGACGTCTCAAAACCTAAGGACTTCGATGGCAGAAATATTTCTTATATAAAGGAAGTGGTTTTCGAAAGCGAAAATATAAGCATCGACATATGGGATCACGGTCGTCAAGACAATGATATCGTATCGATATACCTCAATGGCGAGACCATAATCTCAAAATATTTGCTGACTTATTGGAAGAAGAACATAGCCGTTACATTGAATCCCAACAAGCCTAATGAACTACTTCTTTATGCCCATAACCTCGGAAAGGCACCTCCAAATACGGTGTCAATAGAAATTACGGATGGTGTAACTTCCGAAAAAATTATATTAAATTCCGATTTGAAGAGCTGCGAAGCCGTGTTGATCACCGTGAATAAATAGCCACTACACATACACGCTAATGGTTATTGGTCGGTCAATTAAAACCCTTTGAGCATAAAGGCGGCTTCGTTCCAGCGAAGTTCTTGTTTAAAGCGATACAAATCGGTTTTTTCATCAATCATTAGGAATTCGATATCCATAATTTCGGCAAAATCCTGTAACGACTCGGCAGAAATATTCTGACTGTAGCAGGTATGATGTGCGCCACCGCCATAAATCCATGCCGTCGCCGCCGTTTGCAAATCGGGTTTTGGATTCCAAAGTACCCTGGCCACGGGAAGTTTTGGCATGTCGTGTTCAACCGCTATGGCTTCGACAGTATTTACTAACATCCTGAAACGGCCACCCATATCTACTATGGAAGCATTCAACGCTTTTCCTGCTCCGGCATTAAAAACTAGACGAGCAGGGTCTTCTTTGCCCCCGATGCCCAAAGGATGAATCTCACAAGACACATCACCTTTTGAAATAGATGGACAAATCTCCAACATATGAGAGCCCAAACAAGTCATTTTATTGGGATCGAAGTGATAGGTATAATCTTCCATAAAACTATTGCCTCCTTCAAGACCTGAACCCATTACTTTCATCGTGCGTACCAAGGCCGCAGTCTTCCAATCGCCCTCTGCACCAAAGCCAAAGCCACTTGCCATCAAACGCTGCGTAGCAATCCCGGGCAGTTGTTTCATACCGTTCAAATCTTCAAAGGTGTTCGTGAACGCCGTAAAGCCTCCTTCGGTTAAAAAAGTTCGCATTCCCAATTCTATCTTTGCCGCATCTCGTAATGATGACTGCATACTACCATCGGACTTTATTATAGCCGCAATAGAATACATATCTTCATATTCCTGAATAAGGGTATCGATTTGTTTCTCGGAAATTTCGTCAATATATTTTACCAAATCTCCAACGCCATAGCCATTGACTTCATAACCGAACTTGATCTGTGCTGAAACTTTGTTACCATCGGTTACGGCGACTTGCCGCATATTATCCCCGAAACGGGCAACCTTCATTTTTTTCGAATCGGCAACCGCACTGGCAACTCGGCACCAATCGGCCACTTTTTGTATCACTTTTTCGTCTTGCCAATGTCCCACGACGACCTTCCGGTCAATCCTCATTCTAGAAGCCATAAACCCGAATTCTCGACCGCCATGAGCCGATTGGTTCAGGTTCATAAAATCCATATCAATCGTTTTCCATGGTATATCGCGATTGAATTGGGTATGTAGATGCAAGAAGGGTTTTTGAAGAGCCGAGAGGCCGGAAATCCACATTTTAGCTGGGGAAAAGGTATGCATCCAAGTAATCAATGCTACGCAATTATCATCGTAGTTCGCTTCTTTGCAGAGTGCAAGAATTTCTTCGGCAGACTTTACTGTTGGTTTGAAAATAATCTTTACCGGTATTGAAGTATTGGCATCATAAACACTCGCGATTTCTATGGCATCTTTTGCAACTTGATTCAAAGTCTCAGAACCATAAAGATGCTGACTTCCCGTTACGAACCAAACTTCGTTATTACTTAAATCTATGTTCATCTCTCAATTTTATAAACTTAAAGTGCTAAAGGAAATCATAATATAGACCACGATAAGAACAACACCTACGGAAGCGGCAATATCCCAGAAATTATAACTCGATTTATTGGCGGCCTTTTGCTCATCTGTTACACTACCAAAGGTCAGCCCCGCCAATTGTGCTTTAGAAGGTGCCGGATAGAACATACTTACGATAACCGCAATCGCAATGCACATGGCAAAGAAATAGGCCCCAAAAACAAGCCAATTAATATCGGCGATGTTAAATAGGAAACTCCCCTCTTCAAAACTGGATTTCAAGATTTCAAGGGTCAGTTTTGAAAAACCGATAATAAACCCGCCCACCAATGTGGCGATGGCCCCGTTGGCATTCATGCGTTTGTAAAAAATGCCGAGTAAGAATACCGCCGCGATCGGAGGCGAAATATAGGCCTGCACGTTCTGTAGATATTCATAGAGCCCATCTGACAAGGTCGTAATAATCGGAATCCATAACAGGCCTAGACCAACCACAAAAAAAGTGGCAATTTGGCCAGTTTTCACCAATTCCGCTTCCGGCTTTTCAGGTTTTAGTTTTTTATAAATATCCAACGTAAACAGGGTTGAACACGAATTGAAGACCGAAGCCAAAGAGCTCATCAGTGCAGCAAGCAATCCTGCAGCGACTAATCCTCTCAGACCCGATGGCATCAGATTGCTCATCAGGACGGGAAACGCCTCATCTGGACTATCCCAATCCAATTTTCCCTGCATTTTCAATCCCAAAGCAATAACACCGGGAATCAAGAACAAAAATACAGGCATCAATTTCAACAGGGCCCCGAAGATACTTCCACGCCTTCCTTCTTTAATATTTTTAGCCGTCAACACCCGTTGCACAATAACCTGATCAGTACACCAATACCAGATACCCACAACCGTACTGGTAATGAATAAGGGCAACCATGGATAATCAGGGTCTGTATTAGGACGCCACATATTAAAATAATCGGCACCGATCGTTTCTTTCAGTTCGCCCCATCCCCCTACGGCATCCAAGCCTAAAAAAGTCAGGATTCCGGCACCCAGCACGAGTACGACTGCCTGAATAGTCTCGGTATAGACTACGGCACGCATTCCACCTAAAACCGTATACAAACCAGTAAGTACCACTGTGGCAACGGCACCTATCCAAAAGGGAATTCCCAGTAAGGCAGAAACCACGACCCCACCTGCATAAATCGTTACGGAAACTTTGGTCAAAATATAAGCGATCAAAGACACCACGGAGAGCACCCAGCGCGAACGTGAATCAAACCGTTTTTCAAGAAATTCGGGCATAGTGAATACTCCGCTTCTTGCATAGAAAGGTAGAAATACCCAGCCCAACATTAGCACAATCCACGCGTGCATCTCATAAATCAATAACGGCATTTTGTCGCCAGCTCCATTTCCAGCGAGGCCGACCACATGTTCTGAACCGATATTAGATGCAAAAATCGATGCACCGACCATAAACCATCCAATATTTCTACCGGCCAAGAAATAATCTTCCGTATTATTTTGCTTTTGCCTGATGACCCACCAGGCAACACCGAGTAGAATAATAAAGTAAATGGCGATAACGACCCAATCGAGGGCATCCAATTCTTTCATAATGAATGTGTCAGGTGATGGTAATTATTCTTGTCCGTAATAGGAATTTCCTCCGTGTTTACGTTCGAAATGTTTCTTTTTTAGAGCCTCTTTCAATTTTTCGGCCTGGGGGTTTATCTGTAAAGTCAGAAAGGCCATTTTAGCCACCTCTTCACAAACCGCGCTATTATAGACCGCCTTTGAAACTGTTTTGCCCCAAGTGAAGGGCGCGTGGTTTCCCACCAAAATCATCTCTACTTCTTGATAATCAAGACCTTTTTCCTTTAGACAATCGATAATTTGAAAGCCCGTCATATGTTCATAATCTCCTTTGATATATTCATCTTTCATCGGTGGTGCACAGGGAATATCGGATGTCAAATGGTCGGCATGCGTAGTACCGAAAATAGGAATATCCTTTATTGCTTGCGCCCAGGCGGTACCGTAAGTCGAGTGCGTATGCACGACCCCGCCGATATTAGCCCACTCCTTGTACAATACGGCGTGTGTTTTCGTATCTGACGACGGCCGCATTTTGCCTTCGACGACATTGGCTTCATAATCGCAGATGACCATGTCGTTTACCTTTAGCTCGGCATAAGGCACCCCGCTGGGTTTTATCGCAAATACGCCCCCGGCCCGATCTACGGCACTTGCGTTTCCAAAGGTAAAAAGCACCAGACCCAAATTGGGAAGCTGCATATTGGCCGCGTAGGCCTCCTCTTTTAATGTTTTATACTTACCCATTGGTTTTGACTTAATGAACTTGTCTTGAGTTTCTCTTTTACCTGCGATTTTGACATTTTACACTCTATTTTCCTATTTTTCTCATACTATAGCTATGCTGCTCAAAAAAACCTTCATTAGAGCACAAAAGCCGAAAATCTCGGTTCCAAACAAAAACTCAAAACGAATTCAGTTCATAATATGTGTCTCCATGGTCTCGCAGAGCGCATTGTATCGTTGGTATACTTTTTCGTACACGACAACATTTTGGTTATTCGGTTCATAGGTAATTTCCGTCGGACTTCCCATATTTTCCATAGCTTCCGATACGGAGCTGTAGCGTCCTGCGGATACCGCGCCGAATATAGCCGCACCCAAAGCACAGGCTTGTTCCGATCCTACTACCCTGATGGGTATATTGAGCACATCTGCCATCATTTGCATAATGAATGGGGATTTCTTGGCAACTCCACCTAGGGCTATCACCCCTTTGATCGGAATACCTTCGGATAAAAACCGATCAACAATTTTCTTTGCGCCGAAACAGGAAGCCTCTACCAGCGCCCGGAAAATCTTGGGGGAACTACTTCCTAAATTGATACCCGCAATAACCCCTTTCAAATTCTGATTCGCATCGGGGGTGCGCCGGCCGTTCATCCAATCCAAAGCAAGCTCGCCAGAAGCCCCGATGGGCTCTTTTGCAGCAGCCGCGCTCAGTTCTGGAATCAACCTTTGCATTGCCTCTTCCACTAATTTTTCTTTGGTCGCAGTATCGATAACCTTAGAAGTGCCTATAAGTTCTTTGATCGGCCAGGCCAATACTCTTTCGTACCACGCATAAATATCACCGAAGGCCGATTGACCAGCTTCAAGCCCAAGCATATTGGGTATGACCGAACCATCTACCTGACCACAAATACCTTTGACCAATTTCTCTTCGCCCTCCATTGGTGCCACAAGAATATCGCAGGTAGAAGTACCCATAATCTTGGTCAAAAAATAGGGTTCTGTTTTGGCACCTACCGCTCCCATATGCGCGTCAAAAGCACCAACAGCCACTACAGCCGATTTTGGCAAGCCAAGCCTTTCGGCCCATGCTGAACTCAATGTTCCGGCAGAAACATCTGAGGTATATGTTTTTTCGAACAGACGATCTCTTAATCCGTCAAGAATGGGATCCAAGGTTCTTAGAAAATCATTTGACGGCAGACCACCGAACGATTCGTGCCACAGGGCCTTATGACCAGCCGCACATCGACTACGTTTCATTGCATTTATATCGCTACCGCCGGTCAAAAGAAAAGGTATCCAATCACAGTGCTCGACCCATGAAAAAGCGGCTTTCAAAACAGCATTATCTTGTCTGGAGACATGCAAAATCTTCGACCAGAACCATTCGGAAGAATAAATACCACCCTCATATTTTGAATAATCGATTTCCCATTTCCGGCATAGGTCATTGATTTCATCGGCCTCCTTGATACCTGTATGGTCCTTCCAAAGTACGAACATAGCGTTGGGGTTGTCTTTGAATTCATCCAACAGGGCCAATGGCGTTCCAGAGGCATCGACCGCTACAGGTGTAGATCCTGTGGTATCGACCCCTATACCTAGAATGTTTTGAGCAATCTCCGGGCTTACTTCAGCAACGATTTCTTTGATGGTGTTTTCAATGCCTTCAACATAATCCAAAGGATGTTGACGAAATTGGTTCTTCGAGGGGTCACAGTGCATGCCAGACTTCCAGCGCTTGTAATAATGAACAGACGTGGCGATTTCTTTCCCTGTAGTATTATTGACCAACAAGGCCCGAACCGAATCGGAGCCAAAATCCAAACCCAAACTATAGTTATCACCTGTCATGTCGTACGATTTTCGGACTGGTCTTATAAATAGCGGTATATGCGTTTTCCATTAGGGGCAATTTCTTTAAATTTCTACGTTGAGGATTCAAAAGAATCAAAACCAAAACAGCTACAAGATAAATTCTTTTTTCTTAAGGTCATAAAGTAAAAAATAAGCGTGTAAAAAAATGGCCGGAAATACATACTCCGGCCCATTTAGTAAAATACCCTAACAAAAATTTGAATTTTGTAAGATGCATCGATCAAATTGTTTATGATTCAACATAAACATCTAAAATCATTTTTTTAATGCTGGATTGCATCCTGTACTGTACTGTAAGCCTTATTTTTAGGGAATACTGAAGTCAAAACATTGGCTTTTTTTAAAATGAAATTTGTCAATGTATTCTTTCGAGAATTTGAAAAAACAGCTGATAGGACATCTATGGAAGTGCATGCCGGTTACGATTTCAATTTTGAAAAATGGCCCTAAAGGCACAGGTAGGTACCTATCTTACTGATAATTGAGAAATAGGCGCCTTTTTATGCAGCCAGCCCAGCGTTATACCATGAACAAAATTCTTCTAGTACAAAATGGGTTAAGAGCATAGATGGAGGGCAGCGGATTATATGGGATTCGGGGTCGGGTATAAATCTTTTAAATGGTAAACTGCGAACTTTTTTTAATTTTGACTATTAAGCGAATGACTCTTTTGTAAATAAATGGGTTTTTCATTGACTAAGAATTAGACATATTAAACTAGATCAGGCTTTGAGAATTAGCAGGGTCATTAAAATCATACCCATGATACTTGTTGCCAAAATCAAGGCCGCCTAAATATCAATTATTTGGGCTTCGGTTCTAAATCGAGAAGCCTTAATTTTAGTAAACTTACAAGATAATTTTGCCAAATAAAACAAGGGTAACCATCCCAAAGAATAGGTATAGGTCGGCGTTAAATACAACTGTCCAAAACTTTGCAAAACACGTTCAGAGAAAACCACAATTCTAAGAACTACATAAAAAAGGAGAAGTGGACAAATAAAACAAACTGAAGCTCGGGATATTCGTGCTAAAAATTCCATTTAAAACAGTATTTTCAATTATTAAAAACACGAATTTTCCGATGAATAAGATTACATGAAACACCCTAAAATAAGTCATTGTTTCTTTTTTTTTATATTCCTTTTTGTGTCGATTCAAATAACTGCACAAGACCAAAATTCCTTTACTAAGGAATTTTCATTTTCCTCTGCAAATGATGCTTTTGTCGTATGGCAGAATTCCGATCGTTTTTACAGCTTTGGCTTAGGCGCAAGTCTAAAATTTAAAAGAGAAAAGCTATTTGGCTTGCAAAATCTTTTTTCTAAGAAGACCGATTACTTTTTTGAAACAGGAATACGTTTAGAAGGTTACACGCCTTCGAATAAAGAAGTGTCCGTAGTTGAAATAGAAGAAGATTCCATTTCCTTTGATCGTCCGTATGCCGGTTTATTATACGGCACATTTCATATCACCTATGCCTTTGAACGCTCTTTTCTGAGGGGGGGTGCATTGCTGGGCGTCATGGGGCCTTCATCTTTAGCGGGTGACTTTCAAAGTTGGTTCCATGATAATATAACAGATGACCCCATTTTCGACGAATGGCGCTTTCAAGTTCCCGACCAGTTAATTTTTAATATGGATATTAAGTACGGATACGATTTTTTACCACAGGAAAAGTGGTTCGATATCTTTGGGACATTAGATGCCCGTATTGGAAATCTATATATTGATGCCACCCCAACTTTAGGGCTGCGTCTTGGAAAGTTTAACAAATTGGCATCATCCGCCGGCACGGACAATAATATCTTATCCAATTCCTCTGGTATAGAACTGTTTTTTCAATCTGAGATCAGCGGCTCCTTGAATATCTTTGATGGCACTGCACAAGGAAATCTGTTCAATAACGATTTTGAGTATGCGGTAGATGAGTTGAACACATTTAGCGCCATGCTAACGCAAAGCATCTATTTTTCTTCAAGGCGATTCTCTCTGGGAATCGAGCATTACTTTACTTTCGGAAAAGTTGTACCGAATGAGCGGCATGTTTATGCGCGTACTATTTTGAAATATAAATTTTGAGGGTGAAAATGAAATTAATTTTTGGACGCACTATAATAAAACTTTAAGCGCTACTGATCGGTTTGCGAATGTTAAAGTTAAAAGCTTATAAAAACTTGCACTTAGACCTCTATTAATTCAAAAGCCTGTTTTGCAATTTCCAACTCTTCATTGGTTGGAATCACTAGAATTTTAATAGTGGCATTTTCCTTTTGTATCTGGCGAATCGTATGTATTTCCTGATTATTCTTTTCGAAATCGATTAGAATGCCTAAAGCCTCCATATCTCTGCAGACCATAGCGCGGAGAAGATTTGAGTTTTCACCAATGCCTGCGGTAAAAATTATAGCGTCAAGACCGTTAAGGACTGCTATATAGCTACCTATGAATTTTTTGATACGATAGGCAGTCATTGCCAAAGCCAATTGACAATCTTTATTTCCTTGGTCTGCTTCTTTTTGAATTTCCCGCAGATCAGAATATCCTGTGAGGCCCAAAAGTCCGCTTTGTTTTTGCAATAGTCGGTTTACTTCCTTGGACGAAAAGCCCAAACTATCCATCAGATAAAAAATTACGGATTGATCGATATCTCCACTTCGGGTACCCATAATGAGCCCGTTGGAAGGACCAAAACCAAGGGAATGATCTATACTCTTACCATCCTTTACGGCAGTTACGCTACACCCGTTTCCCAAATGGATGCTGATGATTTTGCTGGATGGTTTTTTTAGATAGGCAATTGCCTTTTCGGAAACATATTTATGGCTGGTGCCATGAAAGCCGTACACCCGAATATGATGTTCGTCGGCAAGTGATTTAGGCATCGCATAGCGATATGCCTTTTCTGGAAGTGTTTGGTGAAAAGCCGTGTCAAAAATCGCAATCTGAAGCGCCTTTTTAAAAATTTCGGTGGCCACTTTGATTCCTGTTGCATTCGCGGGATTATGTAAAGGCGCCAACGTAGACAAACGTTCAATCTCTGCGAGAACGCTCTCATCAACTCGGGTAGGTTGATCAAATCGGTTTCCGCCATGCACAACGCGATGCGCCACGACAGCAACCTCATCAGGGTGTTTTAAAACTCCGATGTCATCATGCATTAGCATATCGGTTATCGCCTGTAAACCTTCCTTATGGTTGGATAGGGATTTTACTTCAGATTTAGATCGCCCGTTGGCCTCAAAATGTACCGCTGCGTTTTCGAGTCCGATGCGTTCTACCAGACCTTTACAGATGACCAGTTTGGATGGCATTTCGATAATCTGAAATTTGATGGACGAACTTCCTGAATTGATGACTAGAATCTGCATAGTCGTTTAGCTTTCTTGTGCTTGAATTGCTGTTACGATTACCGTATTAAAAATATCTTCTACAGTACAGCCTCTACTCAAATCATTTACGGGTTTGTTGAGCCCCTGTAGCATCGGACCTATGGCCAAAGCACCTGTTTCCCGTTGAACGGCCTTATACGTATTATTGCCTGTATTCAGGTCGGGAAAAATCAAAACGGAAGCCTGGCCCGCGACTTCCGAATCGGGTAATTTACTTTTACCTACCAAAGGATCAACAGCAGCATCATACTGTATAGGACCTTCAATCTGAAGATTTGGATGTGTACTTTTTACCAATTCGGTTGCCTTTCTAACTTTATCAACATCTTCGCCTTGTCCTGAACTTCCTGAAGAATACGATAGCATGGCAATTTTCGCTTTGATTCCAAAAGCTTCGGCTGAAGCGGCCGAGGAAATAGCGATTTCGGCCAATTGCTCTGCTGTGGGGTTCGGATTAATGGCACAGTCTCCAAAAACGGAAACCCGGTTCTCCAAGCACATAAAAAAGACAGAGGATACTACTCCGATGCCAGGTTTGGTCTTTACAAGCTGCAAAGCTGGGCGTATGGTATGTTGCGTGGTATGAACGGCACCCGAGACCATTCCGTCGGCATCACCTTGATAGACCATCATTGTTCCGAAATAAGAAACATCGAGCATAGTATCTCTGGCCACATCCATATTAACGCCTTTGTGTTTTCGTAATTCGTAAAAGGTCGCGGCATAGCTCTCAAAATTAGGCGCTGTAGCCGGATCGATACTATTCAGATGCGAAATATCGATGCCTAGCTGCATGGCTTTCTTTTCTAGCTGCTCCCGATTCCCCAAAAGGGTAATATCAACAATACCCAAAGCACTTAATTCACTGGCCGCCTCCAAAATTCTGGCATCTTCCCCTTCCGGCAGTACGATATGTTTTTTATGTGCTTTTGCCCGTTGCAGCAGATTGTATTGAAACATTCTTGGCGTCGTGCCCTTCGGTTCAAAGGTTTTTAAACGCTCTAGCAATAATTCACCGTTGATATGAGAATTAAAAAGTGTTATGGAAGTCGCAATCTTTTGTTTGCTTTCTGCGTAAATTTTCGACTTGATATTGCCAACGGAGTTAGCAGTATCAAAGGTACCTTGCTGAACCGAAATGATCGGGACATGAGATTCAAAACCTTCCAACAACTTTAATATTGAAGGTTCAGGAAGCATACCACCGGTAAGTACGATACCCGATATTGTGGGATAATTATCAGATAGGTTCGCTTGTAAAGCTGCTAGAATAATATCGGATCGGTCTCCAGGGGTAATAACCAAACTATTATCCCGAAGATGGCTCAGATAGTTATGCAACTGCATGGCGCCTACACCAAAACTTCCCGTTTGATTGTCTAAATTTTCTTCCCCAAAAAGAACTTTCCCGTCTAGGGATTCCAAAATTTCGTGAAGGGTAGGATGAGATAGGTTTTTTACTCTTGGTACGGTGAAAGCAACCGTTTTGTCTTTCAATTCTATTTCTAGTCGCTTGTTGACCAAATCAACATTTTTTGGGCTGACTTTGTTAGCCACAACACCAAGAATTTTAATGCCTTTTTGAATATAGGTATTTACAGCCGATTCCAAATTGCCACAAAATTCTTCAAGGGTCTTGCCTCTCGCATTATCTACCAATATAACTGGAATACCGAGATTCTTGGCGATATCGATATTCAAATCGAATTCGATGATGCTTCCGTCACTAGAGAAATCACTTCCTTCTACGAGAATAAAATCAAACCGTTCTTCGAGTTGTTTGTACTTGGAAATAATAGCATCCAGAATATCACCTTGCCTGCCATTGTTAAATAGGTCAACTACCTCACTCTGTGTTAAAGCATAGGCATCTTCGACCGGAATATCCAAATCGAAATGAGAGACAACGGTATTGATGTGATTGTCTATTGCTCCCGCTTTGACATCATCAATTACAGGTCTGAAATAGCCTACTTTAGCCATCTTACCAAGTAACAGTTGCATCAAACCCAGCACAACCAAAGATTTGCCACTGTGGGATTCTAGGGTAGCAACATAGAGCGCTTTTGTCATAATTCAGCGATAATTTATTAATCCGACAAAGATATGCGTTTTGCTTTTTGGGAAAGTAGGAACTACTTGAAGATTTGCGTAATTAATTTGTGATACCGAAACAGTTTGAGTTTTCCAAATCATCGTAAACCCCTGTCTCGTTCTCTTCAAAATATTTCACAAAGCGTTTGATCAGGGTAACTTCGTAGGTTTGCAACGAACCTTCATGTGGGCATAGTACCACCAAAACGATTGGAATTTATACCCGTGTAGCAACTATTTCGTTCATGGATATTAAGGTTTTGTTATCTTGGTTCTATAAATTGGATATCATCAATGATGCTATCCAATTGTTGTGCTTCATTATGACCAACTAACAAATGATGAAATTCTTTCGAAAAATTAGACAAAACTTACTTACAGAAGGCAGAAGTGGAAAATACTTTAAATATGCTTTGGGAGAGATTATTCTCGTGGTAATAGGAATTTTGATAGCATTACAAATCAATAACTTCAATGAAGTAAGAAAAACAAGAACCAAAGAAGTAGCCTATCTGAAAAACATAGGAAATGATTTGCAACTCTCCATTCTGGAACTTGAAGAATTCATCAAAAACCGTAACGCGCAAATTAGCTCAGCCAATAAGCTGATTGAAAACTTTAATGGGGAACCGGTGGATGATTGGAATATCTTCAACAAGAACATTGTTAGTATTCATACATGGCAACGTTTTTTTCTAATTGACAACACCTTTCAGGAGCTAATATACTCTGGTAATCTTGCCATTATCACTAGCGACTCTATAAAAACGGACTTACTTAATTTGCAGGTGCTTTACAAGAAATTGAAATACAATGAAGACCACTTTAGGTTTGACGCGGAAGAGACTTTATATAAACCTTCTCATAATACGCTAGACATTAATTCTATGGGCAAAAATTACTTCTATCAGCTTTCCAATGGAAAAATGGGTGACTTAGGGAGTTTAAAAAAAGAAGATTTTGAAGGCATGTTTCAAGACCAAAAACAAAAAAATGGTTTTGCACTTGCTGTCTTTGAATTTTCAGAAATGATATTCAAATTTGAATCAATGAAGACAAAATGCCATAAAATAATTGAATTAATTAATAAAGACTTGGAAAAATAAAATAACACAAGCACAACAACATTTACAAATCACAGCTAATAAAGGCTTTTCGAAAGAGCAGGTTTTATTTGCAAAGACCTCCAAATAGGGTATCTCAATTAACAGTGTAAATCAATTTTAATCTGTAACCCTATTTCAGAACAAGACATTGCGGAACGTACGCGAACTAATTATAATTTAATTTTACAGTTTGATACAAAAACCCACAATTGATTGAAATATTCATTAAGAAAAATGATACCTAAAAATGCAGTAATGAGCGTTGGTAGACCAACTAATAATCTAGAAGAGATAACTAAAATATAAGCTGAAGAACTTGGCTTTGAAGTGATAGGCAGATTTGATGGTCATAATGATTTTAGTTGGAAAATGGTAGGACACCCAAAGCATCATTATCACTTGGAATTTACTACTCACACAAAAGAAAAAACAGGACAGGCGCCCTCATTAGAAAATCTACTCGTATTTTATGTTCCAGATGAGTCAGAATACAAAAATGCAATAAGTATAATTTCTAATTCTGGTTTTAAAAAAGTTACATCGTTTAACCCATACTGAGAATGAGGGGCTCAAAGATTTAGATGGTTATAGAGTTGTTATAAATAACGGCGAGAGTCCTTTCTAATATCAGTTCTAAGAATTTGATATACTTGCTGACTTTACATAATCTGAAGCGAAAATATTAAAAAAGCGTATTGAATTAAAGAGGATAACTGTAAACAACGAAATGGCAACAACGTCTTTATATCTTAGCAAATAGGTGCTTAATCGAAAGGTTTGTGTCGCCACCGCACTAACTCGCCCACTGCTCACGCAGATGTCGTACGCAAGGTTTCATATACAAACAGTGATGGTGCATTTGAAAAATTCAAATAAATGGAATTTAAATTAAAGGGATTACATATAGGAAAAAGTGAATGGGTATCATTTATACTAACATTAATTGCAACATTGGCTGGTGTCTTAATTGCAATATCATTAACCAATTCGAGAATTAGAAATAAGGAAAAGGTTGACACTATAAAACTTTTACATACCGCACAATTGATATTGACAAATACCAATCAATATGTAAAAAGCCTTAACAATGCTGTTATTGAACTTGAAATGGATACGATAACAAATAACAATCAGATTATAGAAGAAGCTAAATCCTCAAACCCAATTCCGTATCCTGATCTGTTAGAAACTATAATTTCAAACGAATTAATCTCTAAAAATATATCTGAATTTTCGCATAATTATATTTATAGTGGATTAATTAATTTGAGAAAGCTGACAAAATATGAGACCGTAGAATATTATCAAAAATCCTTGGAAGAAATGATATTGTTGTTGGATTTGGAAATTAAAAATCAAAAAGGCGAAATAGATTCGCAAGAATTCGAATCTAAATTTGATATTGGCAAAAAAGAGATTGGGAATAAATATTCAACTCATAACATAATAGAGATTCAGACAAAAAAATGAACACATCAACGTACTCAAAAAATTCGGCAGGTATCCTAATTGCTCTGGTATGCACATTCTCGGTTGGATATGCAATTCTGCGTTATCATATTGTGGGCCCTATCCCTTGGAAAGATGTACCCTTTTATACGTTAAACAAAGGCTTTGCACTTGCTGCATACGTTCTAATAACATTGAATTTTGGTTTTGGCCCATTAAAAAATCTCGGGGTAAAAGTTCCTGAAAGCTTCCTTAATGCGCGCAAAGCCTTAGGCATGACTGGCTTCCTATTGGCATTAGTCCATGCATTAATAAGTTTTATGTTATTTAGTCCAGCTGTTTTTGGTAACTTTTTTGAGGCAGACAGAACGCTGACTTTTATGGGCGGCATGAGTATGCTCGGTGGTATTTTGTCGTTTGTAATTCTTTGGGGATACAACTTGAGTTTTCAAACACACTTAAGTGAAGACAAGGCCTTCATCCGCTTTATTACCTCACGGAATTTCCTTTTAATAGCAGGACTTTTTGCCCTTATGCATTTATTTTTTATGGGGTATAATGGGTGGCTTACCCCAAGCAATTGGCCTGGAGGACTGCCTCCTATTAGCTTGATCGGTTTTGTTATTTTTGCTCTTGGATATGTAATCAATTTAATGGGCAGAAAATGAAACTTTTGCCAACAAAGGTTTCTATAAAAAACCCTAGTCCAGTTCTCCAAAAGTTGACCCGCCCTAAAAAACAGCAGGCAACAGAAGCCGAAAAGATTGAAAATTAAACTGGCCACCTAAATATATACAGGCAAGTTCGTTCTTGCACCTATCATAAAAAATTCAGAAAGTAACTTACCCCTAAACCAATTTCTATAATAGATTCAAATTACAGGTTTTATTGTTTTTTGTCATAGGGCGTTATTTCGACAAATTGACTGCACTAGTGTTATAAATTCGTGTACATATATGAATTAAAAAACATACATGAGAACAATAGTAGAGGTAGTATCTTTTTTGCATTTCTCATAAGTGTTTGTGCACCAAATATCGCGAATAAACCAATTTACTAAATTCAAATAGGAGTTCGATTTCGTATCGGAAAAGGAAGATTTTGTCGATATTTTAAAAAAGCATGGGCACTATGAAACAGAAATTAAAAGAATTGCATAATTTGGTATAAACTTATCTTCATTTGAAGCATTAATACAAAATGAAATTAGTGTCTGTATAATTAAGAAAAATAAAGATATCAACTCGTACAAAAATGAGCCGGCAAGCTGGTGTTTTATTTTTCTCCAAAATCAGCGATTGCGCTCTGGAAAAATCTAAATTGCTTCAGAAATTAAAAATATGACCAATCACTAATCGATCGGTAATCAAGAGGAGAACACACACGCCATATAAAGCAATTTATCTATTTTCAACTAACCTTATAATTATGAAAAAATCAATATTTATTATCACGCTAACGTTAAGCCTAACCGCTGTTTCATTTTATTCTCAGGCCCAATCCAATTGGGAAGTAGGCCTGAGAGGTGGCGATAACTTCTCTATTGAAGCAACCATACCATTGGCTGCAGCTCCCAGAATCCACCCTGTAGTATACATGGACAACTTCGGGGTCGCAGGATATTTCGATTGGCTGTTTACCCTTTCAGAAGGGCCATCAGGGCTTAAATTTTACCCAGGTGTCGGCCCGGAATTTTGGTTTGAGAATGACTTTGAGTTTGACATTGCCGGAAACTTCGGTTCAGAATATTCATTCGATTTTCCATTGACTATTGGAATTGATTGGAGGCCTGGTTTTCGGGTAACCGATGGCTTTAAATTTAAATCTAGTAACTGGGGCTTCTTTGCACGATTCCGATTCGGAGAGGGGGTCAAATTCCAAAGAGCAAACTAATCGTAGCTTTTTAATATTTGATGAATTATGAAAACCGTAACTACAATCCTGACGCTAGTTTTTCTTTCCTTTTCTGTTGCATCATTTGCGCAATTTTATGTAGGTGGAAGCATTGGCAATTCCTTTATAAATAAAGATCTTACCGACCTCGATGGAGGTGATTTTAAAATCGAAGAAAACGGATTTGGTTATAAAGTTTTTGCGGGATTCGGAAAAAAATTTATTGGTGCAGAGGGCGGCTACCGAGATTTGGGTAAAGTGCAAACTTCCTTGAATTCTACCGACCTGCAAGCCAAGATTACAGGTTGGGATGTTGCGGCTCGGGCTAAGCTTAACATCGGCCCTATCTTTGCTTTTGCCAAAGCAGGCGCATTTTTTGCCAAATCTGATAATCAAGTAGGGCCTGTATACTTTTCGGAGAACTCCACAAATTTTTTATGGGGCCTCGGTGCTGGTTTGAAGGTTCGGCGCCTCGCAATTCGACTTGAGTATGAATCACTCGATATTGCATCAGACGGCAATTTGGCCCAACTGATGCTTGGAGCAGCTTTCTATCTTGGCCGTAACTAATAAATAACGCGGTCTGATATCGATTTAAATATAGGCTCCTTACCATATCGAGAAATATTCGATGACCTCTTAACTATTTCTAATTATACAAAAATCAAATTTTTAACGATATACATATTAAATAATTCGTAACCCAACTTTACACGAATCACCATGAAAACCATTATCAAATCAGTATTCACGCTTTCTTTTATATTTCTAATTTGCCTTCAGGTCAATGCGCAAAATAACCTCGGTAAAATCACCAAAAGTGGCGTGATAAAGATCGGAATGACCGGTAATCAACCCCCTTTTTCCATGGCATCTAAAGATGGTTCTTTGATGGGCTTTGAGGTGGATCTGGCAAAATTGCTTGCGGACGCCATGAAGTTGAAATTGGAAATCGTACAAATGCCTTTTCAGGAGCTGTTGCCTGCACTTGAAAAGGGAACTGTAGATGTTGTTATGTCGGGGATGTCGATCACTACCGAAAGAAATCTAAAAGTGCCATTTGTTGGGCCCTATATCGTATCGGGCAAATCAATCCTCACAAAATCGGCCACGCTGGCAAAGGCCCAGGAAGTGGAAGACCTCAATCAACCCAATTTAAAAATAACGGCACTAAATGGGTCAACTAGTGAAGAATTTGTAAAAACATTGCTGAAAGAGGCCATTTTTATTGGGGCTGATGATTATGATGCGGCCGTAAAAAACCTCCTTGAGGATAAGGTAAATGTGATGGTTGCCGATTACCCTGTTTGTAGACTCACCATGATGCGTAATCCGGAAGCGGACTTGGCTACCTTGAATCAGCCTTTTACCCTAGAGCCCATCGGAATTGCCGTTGCGCCCAACGACCCCTTGTTCCTTAACTTCATCGAAAATTATTTCAATACGCTGCAGTTGGAAGGTATGCTTGATGGTTTGGAGACCTACTGGTTTGAAGACGGAAGCTGGCTTATTAATATGAAGTAAACGATTTGCCAGCAAGGATAAAGCGCATTAAAAAGCGCGCCATCAATCAAAAAAGCCAACTACATCATCCAACACCTCTTCGGTTTGATATGTTAACTAATTAGATTGATATTGGTTCGTAATGTCACCAAAGAATGCCTTGGTTTTACAGCATCTACAGGAGTGTTTCTCTATTTTTTACCTCTATATCCAATTATGGATACTTAAAAGAAATCAAACCCATCCCAATACTATAATTTAAACCACAAACGCAAATGTTGTGCCTGAGCACAAAAAAAGCCTAGATTTTCATCTAAGCTTTTTCGTACCTTGGGCGGGAATCGAACCCGCACGTCCGAAGACACTGGATTTTGAATCCAGCGCGTCTACCAATTCCGCCACCAAGGCAAAAACCGACTGCAAAATTATAAAATAATTTGATTTCCGACCTAAAAATAACAACATTTATCCTTTAGCAACACAAATAAATTTCTAAATTTGCACCTCCCTTAAAAAAAGGGATGTCAATAAACTAGTTCACAATACATTACCCATGCCCTATCAAGTTCCTGAGCCCAAAATTTTCGCATGTACGCAGAGCACTATACTGGCAAAAAAAATTGCCGAGTCATATGGTGCAAAACTGGGCAACGTACTGTTTTCAAGATATAGCGATGGTGAGTTTCAACCTTCGTTCGAAGAGTCGGTACGCGGAGCACGTATTTTTATCATTGGATCTACCCACCCGAGCTCCGAGAACCTTATGGAAATGCTGCTGATGCTAGATGCGGCAAAACGGGCATCGGCCAGACACATTACCGCGGTAATGCCTTATTTTGGTTGGGCCAGACAAGATAGAAAAGACAAGCCAAGGGTGCCCATAGCAGCAAAACTGATCGCTAAAATGCTGGAGGCGGCAGGGGCCACCCGAATAATCACTATGGACCTTCACGCGGATCAAATTCAGGGTTTTTTCGAAAAACCGGTAGATCACCTTTTCGCTTCTACAATGTTCTTGCCCTATTTGAAAAAGTTGAATTTAGATAATCTAACGATAGCCTCACCGGATATGGGAGGTTCAAAAAGAGCTTATGCCTATTCAAAGGCGTTGGTGTGCGATGTGGTTATCTGTTATAAACAACGGGCAAAGGCCAATGTTATATCACACATGGAATTGATAGGTGATGTACGGGGTAAAAACGTAGTCTTGGTAGACGATATGGTCGACACTGCCGGAACCCTTACCAAAGCGGCCGACCTGATGATGGAGCGAGGAGCTTTAAGCGTAAGAGCAATTACCAGCCATGGTCTTCTATCGGGCGATGCCTATAAAAAAATAGAAAAATCACAATTACTGGAATTGATCGTTACCGATTCTATTCCCATAAAAAAAGTAAACGGCAAAGTAAAAGTATTGACTTGTGCCGACCTATTTGCAGATGTCATGCACAGGGTACATCACAATACCTCGATAGCATCGAAATTTTTGATGTAGGCTTCTCCGCAGTATAGAGAAACCGAGCGGAACAAATAATAATTAATAATCAGTAATCTATAATTTACACAATGAAGTCAATTACAATTAAAGGATCAGAA
>CAZRIE010000029.1:0-42197 GCA_964600075.1 uncultured Flavobacteriaceae bacterium | reverse complement strand
TAGCAGCGCTACTACTTACTAAAAGCTTTGTAAAAGCTCAAGAAATCATCGAAGTTCCTTATGAAAAGGTTGATGGTGTAAACTGGGAAAATGAAGAAAAGCAGTATCGTTCGGAAATTTGGAACAACGAAGTGGTAACGAATGTGTCCGTACCAACGATGGAAGTCTTTCGCCCTCAGAACCCAAATGGCACCTCGGTAATCGTCGCGCCGGGCGGTAGTCTTTACGCCCTTAGTATCGAAAGTGAAGGTACCATGGCAGCAAAATGGCTCAACACAAAAGGAATAACGGCTTTCGTACTTAAATACAGATTAGTACCTACAGGAGAAGACGGTGTAAAAGAAATCAACGACGAAGGTGTGAACAACCCGGAACGTATCGGAGAGCGAATCAAACCCATTCTACCGCTTTCGATTGCCGATGGCTTGTCGGCAGTCTCTTATGTGCGGGAAAATGTAGCTGAATTCGGGTTGGATGCCTCTAAAATAGGTTTTATGGGATTTTCCGCAGGAGGTGCCGTTAGCATGGGTGTCGCCTATTATGCCAAAACTATTGACAGGCCCGATTTTATAGTTCCGGTCTATCCGTGGACAACCGCATTTGGGGTACAGGAAGCACCTAAAAACCCTCCTAAAATGCTTATTGTTTGCGCAAGTGATGATCCTTTGGGCTTGGCAAAAGGGAGTATCGAACTCTACTATTCTTGGCTTAGTGCCGGCCATCTTCCCGCATTGCACATGTACGCCAAAGGGGGGCATGGCTTCGGCATGAAACCTCAGGGCCTACCCTCTGATGATTGGATACAACGCTTTTATGAGTGGTCGGTCGCAGAGGGAATTACTACCCCTTTACCCTAAAGAGAAAATTACCGCGATTGTGGCCAGCAAATAAAAACCTTTTTCAGTCTTCTGTCTTTTTTTAGCTATTCAAAAAACGGCACATCTTTTACCGCATATTTTTTCATGCCCTCTTCATTGATCTCTACGCCTATCCCAGGTTTTTCAGATAGGTTTATAAAACCGTTCTCTACCATCGGTCCATCAAAAGTTACGATTTCCTTGAACATGGGATCTTTATGAAAATAAATTTGCCATTCTAAGACCATAAAGTTGGGCACGGATGCGCATACATGGCATGAAGCCATGGCTCCGAGATAAGAGGCCACCATATGTGGAGCAAACGGCACGTAGTAGAGGTTGGCCAAATTTGCGATACGTTGTGCTTCACCGAGACCCCCTGCCTTTTGTAAATCGGGCATTATAATATCTACGGCACCCGCTTCAAGCAATGGTCGAAAACCATGCGCCAAATAATGGTTTTCGCCCGCGCAGATAGGTGTACTGGTCGATTCGCTGATTTTTCGGTAGGCATCGACGTTCTCTGCGGGAATGGGTTCTTCTAACCACATCATATTAAGAGGCTCGAGAATCTTGGCCACGCGTTCGCCAGTTGGGGCGTCGTAACGGCCATGCATATCTGCGCAGATATCGATATTCGGCCCTACAGCTTGACGTGCAGCGGCCATTTGGTCATACATACGCTGTACCTCCGCAGGACTGGCGGTCCAGTTATATTTATCATATTTATTGGGGTCGTTTGCCTGGTCCAAATCAAATTTTACGGCGGTAAAACCCATATCGACGGCTTCCTTGGCACTAGCGGCAAAATCTTCAGGTTTGGGTAATTTGTTTTGGTACAAGGCGGTATCCATATAGACCCTGATCTTATCCCTAAATTTTCCACCTAACAATTGGTAGACTGGCAGATTCAATGCTTTTCCTGCTAAATCCCATAAAGCAGATTCCACAGCCGTCAATACCGCGACGTACATTCCTGCCTGTGCTCCCTCGAAAAAGCCCCTTCTTCGCAGGTCTTCGAAAAGACGGTGCACGTTCAGCGGACTCTTACCTTTTAAACGCTCACCAAAAATCTTTACCAAATGATACGTACCCGGTGTGGCATCGACACCTTCACCATGGCCAACGATATCTTGATTGCTATAAATCTTTACAAAAAGGCCGTGGCCGCCACGAATATATCCGCATTTGACATCGGTAATCTTTAAATCCGACGGAGCCGACATTTTTGGGGTTCGGTCTACCGCCTTTACATATTCTCTGCCATAGTTTACGAACGGTAGGGCGGTCAATGCAGTTGTGGCCGCAGCTTTGGACAAAAAATCCCTTCTTGAGTTTTTCATAAGATGTATAGTTTTCTTTGGATGATTCATAAGTAATACGAACCAGCACTATCGAAACCCTAAAAAATTGGCAGCTTATTTACGAAACGCTCAGAAAATGTTGTGGTTTACCAAGTTCTAGTCTTCAGCATTTCTTGAATTTGTGCCTTGGGTACGGGCAGTTCATCGATATGGGTATTGAGCCACTGCGAAAAGTCTTTTTCGATCTCATCGGACCAGCGATTGTCTATCTGGCCTGCAGAATATTTTTGCTCGCGCAACCTCATGTGCCCGAACATGTCACGAAGTCTCACGACTTCCGAAGTCTTGACTACCTTTTCGGCCAAATGTGGGGGAATGAACATCACCCCTCCGTCGCGACCCAGAACCACATCGCCCGGTATCACGGTCGCCATACCGATACGTGTAGGCGTATTGATACCCACTAAAGTAGTATTCAAGTCGCCATCGGGCTTGTTCAAATGGTGTGAAGGATGGTAACTGCGAAAAAAAGAAGTAAAGCTTCCGATTTCCTTCAGACCATTTACATCGCGAAGTGCCCCATTATAAACGATTCCATTTCCAGTTTTTGCAAATATGGCATTACCAACATTGTCACCGATCGTAGGTCCATCGATATGCGCGCCAAACTGGTCGACTACATACACATCGCCCTTAATAAGCAAATCGACTGTCCAGGCGTTCTGCGACTTTATGCGACCGTCCTTAGTATGGCCTCTGTCATCGATAACGCGGTGAATATCGGGCCGACCCGGCATAAAAGTGGCCGTTACCGCCCTACCGACCAAAACACTGTCCGGATTAATGGTTTCCCAATCTTCGGCATACTGATACTTGAAGTTCTCATTTCTCAGTACTGCCCAAGCTTCTTCTAAAGTAACCTCCTTCATACGATCAAGAATCGCATCGGATACATTGGGTCGGCCATCTTCAAAACGCTCGCCTTTCCATTCCGGAGTCAGGAAAATAAGTTCTTTTTTTGAAATTTGTTGGGCAGACGCCGCTAAAACAAAACTCAGCGATAGTATAAAAAAGTAAACTTGGGTTCTAGTTAAATTCAATATAATCTTCATGAGATCAACTTTAAGTTAAGTGTACCAAATAATAAGAAATACTTTGTTGTACCATTATTACGTAAGCCGATGGCCGAACCCTAGGATTTCTTTGAACAATGCCAAATAAGAACTAACTTGTCCCGCTAAATAAAAATACTATGAAACACGCCGTATGCCTTGTTTTTATCATATTCTTAGCCTTGGGGCATGCCCAAGACCCCGTTCGCTTTAAAGAACAGGTCGAAGAAATTCACGAAAAATACGATACACTTTTAGACCCCTCAAAAGAGACTATTGTATTTACCGGTAGTTCGAGTATTCGTATCTGGCACGATCTTCAAAATCGCTTTCCCGAACACCAAATCGTAAACTCGGGGTTCGGCGGTTCACATGCTTCTGATCTTTTATTCTATTTAGATGACCTTATTTTGCGCTACAAGCCAAAAAAGGTTTTTATCTACGAGGGAGACAATGATATCAACGCAAAGAAAAAGCCCAACGGAATTATCGAAACGACACAGCGGATTATTGATGGTATCCGAAAAAATGACCCCAGTACTGAAATTGTATTGATTGCCGCCAAACCCAGTATCGCCCGATGGAAGTTGAAGAGAAAATACAAAAGACTCAACCGCAAATTCAAAAAACTGGCCCAAGAAGATGGGCTTCTCGAATACGCCGATGTGTGGAAACCGATGCTCGACAGCCGAAAAGTAAAACAAGATATCTTTATCGAAGACGGACTTCACATGAACGCCAAGGGCTACGAAATCTGGTTCGGGGTGATGAAAGAATACTTACAATAAATTCAGGTTAGACAGTAGACATTGGACATTAGACATTAGACATTAGACAAAAAACTAAACCCATAAACTAAAAACCCATAAACTCCTTTCCAAAAATGAAATCATACCTCATCAAAAGTTTACTTATCTGCGCGACACTCGTAGCCTTTTTATCATGTGAAGCGGAAAAAAAGAAACGTGTACTCAATTTACCTAAAACGGATTTAGCGATGGAAAATATGATTCCAATGCCTATGAAAGTCCTTGCTACTGAAAATGGCTTTGCTTTAGACGAGTTCACGGCCATTTACACCTCTGAAAATGCCGATGGTTTTCCAGAGGTTGGGAAATTCTTAGCGGATAAGATCAAGGCCAAGACCGATTTGGATATTCCGGTGAACGTCGAAGAAGTACCTGGGCGCGAGGGAATAATCTATATCAACCAATCGGATAGTTTAGAACTTAATGCCCCGGAAGCCTATCAATTATACGTTACTCCAGATTCCGTCATTCTGAATTCAAACACCGCCGCAGGTGCCTTTCGAGGTATTCAGACTTTGCGACAAATCATTCCCGAAACCAGCATAGATACCTTGGCAGAATATAAAGTATGGAATATTCCTACGGGTAAAATTATAGACAACCCTGTTTTTGAATATCGGGGTAGTATGCTCGATGTCGCACGTCACTTTTTCAGCGTTGAAGATGTCAAAAAATATATCGACGTCCTCGCCTATTATAAGTATAATGTCTTACATCTGCACCTCACTGACGATCAAGGTTGGCGTATCGAAATCAAATCGTGGCCGAAACTGACCGAAATCGGCGGAAGCACAGAAGTGGGGGGCGAAGCCGGCGGATTCTACACCCAAGAAGACTACACCGAAATCGTCAACTATGCCGCCGACCATCATATGATAGTCGTACCCGAAGTCGATATGCCCGGCCATACGAACGCGGCCTCGGTCTCCTACCCTTTCTTGAACGGCAACGGTAAGAAAGTAGAACTTTACGAAGGCACGCATGTAGGTTTTAGTACGTTCGATACGCGAAAAGATACGGTGTACGCCTTTATAGATGATGTCGTGCGCGAGATTTCAGCAATCACTCCCGGCCCCTACTTTCATATAGGCGGCGATGAGAGCCATGTGACCAAATCTAAAGATTACGTCTATTTTGTAGAGAAGGTCGAGAAAATTGTGCAGAAACATGGCAAACGTATGATCGGATGGGATGAAGTAGCAACGGCCAATATCGATTCTACTTCAATTTCACAATTTTGGGCGAGTAAAGAAAATGCTGATCTGGCAATTGCAGGAAATATGAAAATCATTATGTCGCCTGCCAAAAAAGCTTATCTCGATATGGAATACGATACCCTGTCGAAACATGGTTTGCATTGGGCGGCCTACATCCCGACCGATACGGCATATATATGGACCCCGGAGGAATACGAGGGCATACCCATCAAAAATATCTTGGGTATCGAAGCCCCTTTGTGGTCGGAGACTATTAGTGATATCGACGAATTGGAATATTTAGCCTTCCCACGTGCCATTGGATATTCTGAACTAAGTTGGTCGACCCTAGAAAATCGCGATTGGGAAAAGTACAAAGTACGGTTGGCGAATCAGGCGCCTTTCTTAGACCGTATGGATGTAAAATATTACCCATCGCCCTTAATCGATTGGAAGAAGAGTAAGTATACGTATAAGGAGATTGAGAAGGATTAAATACTATAAAATATCCCTAATTCTTTCTGTTTGTTCTTTCTGGTTAATACCAAAAAGTTAAGTAGAGTAAACTTAAGAAGTATAAAATTAATGCATGGGGCATTTCTTATTGGCGGTTTCGTGCATACCCTGCTACGGCGGATTTTCCGAATGAAAAATGTATGCTTGTGAAACCGCACTAATCTTGTACGAACCGTTAAACCACATAAACCATGCACATAAAAAAAACCTATAGTATTAAAGAAATGGTGTGGTGGACACGCTTTGAAACGTTGTTTTTTCTCATACTTATCACAGTGTTAGTTTCGACCTATTATTTCTTTGAATTAAGCTGGATAAAAATTCCGTGGACACCTTTGGCATTAATAGGTACAGCCGTTGCTTTTGTCATAGGGTTTCAGAATAATGCGGCATACGGCAGAATATGGGAAGCGCGTAAAATTTGGGGCGGAATTGTCAATACCTCAAGAACCTTAGGTACCTATGCTCAAGATATGGTAACTAACGAGTACGCCGATTCACCGGTTTCTGAAGAGCAATTACAACAAGAAATCAAAACCATAACGTACCGCCATATCGCTTGGATGACCGCGCTACGACATAGTATGCGCGCTTCTAAACCTTGGGAAACAACCGTAAACCATAGAACAAATCAAGATTGGGGTATTCGTCCGCCGGAGTTGGAATCGACTATAGAAGAAGATTTAAAACCGTATATATCCGAAAGTGATTTTGCCTATACCGTATCTAAAAACAATAAACAGACCGCTTTGCTCTATTTACAATCACATCACCTTAGAAAATTAAAAGAGCAAGGTATTATTTGGGAGTTTTCATTTTTAGAATTAGAAGGCATAGTGAAGGAGCTCTATACCTTTCAAGGGCAATCTGAACGGATCAAGAATTTTCCGTATCCCAGGCAATTTGCTACCTTAAACCATTATTTTATGTGGATTTTCGTGCTTTTATTGCCTTTGGCCCTTATTCCACAATTTGCGGAAATTGGAAATGAAATAATTGCGAAGAACCTTTTAGTCGGTAATTTATTTATTTGGTTTTCGATTCCGTTTTACATCATTGTTGCATGGATTTTCCATACCATGGAGCGTATTGGACGAACAGGGGAAAATCCTTTTGAAGGCACAGCAAACGACGTTCCGATTTCCACAATTGCAAGAGGTATAGAAATTGATTTAAGACAAAACCTTGGGGAATCGTCTGAGGAAATTCCTGAACAATTTCCAGTCAAGTACCATACCCAATTCTAGGTACGAACTACCTAAAATAGTCATCGAAAGAAATGTCTCGAATACACACTTAAAAAACTCGGCTTATATTTACACGAAACGTAGTCGCTGTGTAGCCGCACTACATTTCATAAGCAAGACCATAGCATACCATTAAAATGAAACTAAAAGTCTGTCTCATACAAGATAGTCCCGTTTTTTTTGATAAGGCGAAAACCCTTGACAAAGTTGAGCTTTTGGTTCGCAAACATTCGAAAGAAGGTTGTGGGCTTATTGTTTTTCCCGAATCGTTTGTTCCGGGTTATCCCAGAGGTTTTTCTTTTGGCGCCAAAATCGGTAGCCGAACGGGCGAAGGGCGAAAGCTGTATGCCGAATATCATAAAAATAGCGTCGACATCGAAAGTGATGACCTGAAACGGTTGGAGAAACTGGCGAAATCGGCTAATGTCTATATCGTCATCGGGGTTACCGAAAAACAAAAAGCTAATAGTAGCCTATATTGCTCTATGCTTTACATCTCCCCTACCGATGGACTTTTGGGCGTACACCGAAAAATAAAGCCCACAGGTACCGAACGTATCGTTTGGGGCGAGGCGGCAGGCGAATCGCTGGTTACTTTTCAGACGAAAATTGGAAAATTGGGTGGCCTTATATGCTGGGAAAACTATATGCCTGAGGCGCGTATGGCGATGTACCAAAAAGGAGTGGAAATCTATTTCGCCCCTACAGCCGATGCCCGAAAAGAGTGGACGGCCACCATGCAACATATCGCCTTGGAAGGTCGCTGTTTCGTACTGGGCTGTAACCAATATTTCACAAAGACCATGTACCCTGAAAAGTATCAAGCTATCGTACAAAGTGAACCGGAAAATCTCTGTCGCGGAGGAAGTGTAATCGTTTCCCCTTCGGGAAAAATCGTAGCAGGCCCGCTTTTCGATACCCACGGAGCAGTAGTAGCAGAATTAGATCTGGAAGAAATTACTATGGGCAAGTTTGATTTCGATGTCATCGGGCACTACGCCCGAAAAGATATTTTCAAGTTCGAGGTATTGAACCAACCGGAAATGAAAATCGAAAAAAAATCCAATACGAAAGAACTTCCCTCGAAAGAATGAAGAAACTGCACGAGTGCATATCCGAACAGATAGCAATAGACGCCTCCGCTCTCGACGTGATTGTTTCTAAATTCGAGGTTCGGCAACTTAAAAAAGGTGGACTATCTACTAAAACCGGGGCAAAATTGACGAGAGATGTCGTTCATCGCTTCGGGTTACCTTCTTATGTATGACCTCTTTGACAGAAAAGAAATTGCGCTTTGGATAGGTAATCAAGGAAAGTTCATTACTTCACTACACAGTTTTTTTTTTAAACGTCAAACTTCTGGAACATTGAGGTATTGGCCAATTGTACCCTGGATGTCATCCAGCGAAAAAATCATTTTGAACCCTACCAACAGCAGCCTAAATGGCTCGAATTCGATAGTTTATTATTGGGCAATTTTTAGAAGTACGTTAAAACCATCAGTGTCTTTTACGACCGTTGCCCAATTTCAATTCTGGTTTCAAACAAAAGTTTGGTCGCTCTCCAAAAATGTCTTGATGTTGGGTTAGGTGCCAAAGACGATTCGCTATCTTCAAAAAAAGTACCTACTAGAAGTTTGAGGTACTGTAACTGACTGTTTTCTTTTCTAAGATTCTCGAAAGCCATATGCCATTCTTCGAACTCCCGCTCGTCGATTGTTTCTTGTGAGAGCAGCATCACTTCCGAATTTCGTATATCAATCTTGATTTTTTTAAAAATGTTCAGCACCTTTTCTTGTTCGCCCTCTAGATATTGTACGAAACGACCATCGTATAGTAACAAGCACCCTGTTACTTGTTCATTACGGTTATAGTCCCGTGCTTTTTGAAGCATTTTTTCGATTTCAGAAAATCCGAAATCAGGATTCACTTTCGAGTGATATACCAAACAAAACATAAGTCCTTATTTTTGTTTAATTTTTAACACATCGAATATAGTATTTATTTGACAGAATGCGTAGTTAAAATCTGTTATTCAATATATTACAAAATTATAAAAAATGGAATAAGAATTGATGACGTTAAACAAAATACAAGATTTACAAACGGTTGCTATCATTTAGGGTGAATAAACCAGTCATAAATTTTTCGTTTTTTGAAATTAGTTCGATACAAATATGATTTATATATTCTGGCTTTAAACAGAAAAAACCCTCGAAGCCGAGGGTTTTAAAATATTATTTTTACAATTAGGCGTTATTCCTCTTCATCGGAAGCTTCGCCAGCCTCTTTCTCCGAAAAATCGGTGATGCCGTTGTCGAGCAATATGTTGTACCATTGAATTACTTTCTTGATGTCGCTAGGATAAACCCTATCTTCATCATAATCGGGCAATACTTCAAAGAAATATTCTTCCAGTTTTATTTTTTCCTCTTTATGCCCAACGGAAGTTTTACCTCCTTTTTCCTTTACTTGAATTTTTAAAAATACCTCGCGCAAAGGCAATTCTTCTTCCAAAGTATAGATTGCGATTTCAGAAAGTATACTGACATTACTTCGCATTCCAACAGTGATTCGTTTTTTATCTAACAACGATTCTGCAACAAAGCCTGTTCGGGTCTGAGTCACCAATTTGTGGAGGCCTGGCTTCCCACCAATAGATAAAATTTTGTCTAAACTCATATAGAAATTTACGTTTTAGGAGCGCAAATATACTCATGCCACATACAAATTCGGGAATTTTACGGAATTTTTTTCTTTCCCAAGGCAAAAATTATAAAGCATAGGCGTAGCTATGGTTAATAATTTTAATCCCGAAGTTTCGGGGAGAAAGGGAAAAAGAAAAACAAAAAAAATCGTAGTTGTATGTAGCAGGGGTATAAAACACTTTTCGATGGATTACAATAAGATTTAACGTCCTTTTTTTAAGTTTGGAAAACGCATGCGATAATCAACAATTATATTTCCTTTTGAGATGTTGTTCAGTCTCCCTTTTAGCATGCGCTTTTTAAGGGGCGATAGTTTGTCAGTGAAAAGAATACCTTCGATATGATCATATTCGTGTTGAATTACTCTTGCCAATAGGCCATCATGGGTTTCGGTATGAGATTCAAATTCTTCATCGAGATAGGTTATCGTAATGGTATCTTTTCGTTTTATGTCTTCTCGAATGTCAGGTATACTTAGACAACCTTCATTGAAAGGCCATTCATTACCGGTTTCCTCTTCGATATGGGCATTGATAAAGGCTTTTTTAAACCCGCTTAACTTTTTCTGTTCTTCTGGAGAGAAATCTTCATCATCGGCGAAAGGGCTCGTATCGACCAAAAACAAGCGTATGGGCAGACCAATTTGGGGGGCAGCAAGACCAACGCCCTTAGCATTGTACATGGTCTCCCACATATTTATGATCAACTCCTTCAATTTTGGAAAATCTTTGGGCACATCTTTGCCGATTTTTCGAAGAACAGGGTCGCCGTAGGCTACAATTGGTAAAATCATCTATATTTTATTTAAATAGGCCTGCAGAATGATGGTAGCACTGATTTCATCTATCAAAGCCTTATCGCTACGCTTTTTTTTCTTTACGCCACTAGCTATCATACTTTGAACGGCCATTTTTGAGGTAAAACGCTCATCTTGCCTTTCAATCGGAATATTGGGGAACACCCTTGCCAACTGTATCAAAAAAGGAGCGATAAAAGCTTCAGACTCCGAAGGTGTATTATTCATTTGCTTCGGTTCTCCGACAATAAATCGCACGACTTTTTCATGCTTAGTATAATTTCTCAAAAAATCCAATAACTCAAAAGTAGGTACCGTCGTCAGTGCAGACGCAATCATTTGTAACTCGTCGGTAACGGCAATTCCCGTTCGTTTTTTTCCGTAATCCAATGACAGTAACCTTCCCAAGTATATATTTTTTGCAAAAATAACCTATAAAAGCCTGTTGTGAAATTTATAAAATGTTTTTTTGCACTTCTTTTCAAAATTACTTGGCCGTTTATCAGCAGGTAGGCTTTTTTAAAATTATGAACCACAGCCCTTGCTATACTGCGCTCGACCCGTAAATATCACTACATGTAGCAGAAAAACAAACTATTACCCAGAGCTTAAAGGCCACTAATAAAATTCACAGCAGATTCTAAATTGTTATAAGCGTAAAATTGAATTTTGAAATCGTTTTCGACCGATTATATTTGCAATAGAATTATGCATGAATCTAAAAAGAAACTTTGCAGTCAATTGCACACATTTAATTGATAATCCATTAAGTAGAAAAAACATGACCGAATTAAGAAAGACCATTGAAAATGCATGGGATGAAAGAGCACTTTTAAAGGAACCTGCAACACAACAAGCCATACGTGAAGTAATCAATCTTTTAGATTTGGGCAAATTACGTTGTGCAGAACCCACCACTCAGGGTTGGCAAATTAACGAATGGGTCAAAAAGGGAGTTGTACTCTACTTTCCTATACAAAAAATGGAGACGTTGGAAGTTGGTATTTTCGAGTACCATGATAAAATTCCTTTAAAACGGGGTTACAAAGAAAAAGGAATTCGAGTGGTACCCAATGCCGTAGCCCGACATGGCGCCTATATATCACCAGGAACCATTTTGATGCCAAGTTATGTAAATATTGGAGCATATGTAGATGAGGGTACTATGGTAGATACATGGGCTACGGTCGGTAGTTGTGCCCAGATAGGCAAAAATGTGCATATAAGTGGCGGTGTAGGGATAGGCGGCGTACTGGAACCTTTACAAGCGGCACCGGTCATTATAGAAGATAATGCCTTTATAGGATCTCGGTGTATCGTTGTCGAAGGCGTACGGGTAGAAAAAGAAGCCGTATTGGGAGCAAACGTTGTGTTGACGGCCTCTACTAAAATTATCGATGTCACGGGAGAAGCACCAGTCGAAATTAAAGGTAGGGTTCCGGCACGTTCAGTTGTTATACCGGGTAGCTACACAAAGAAATTTTCAGCCGGGGAATTTCAGGTGCCTTGCGCATTAATTATCGGTACGCGAAAAGAGAGCACAAACAAAAAAACATCTTTGAACGAAGCTTTGCGAGAATATGACGTGGCAGTTTAGATTTTGTAGGAATTTTATAGTGGGTTATACTATTTTCTTCCTTTTTTAGTTATAGCTTTGTCTAGCGGACTCCAGATACCGCCTACTTATTATAACAACCATGAACAAACCAAAAGAAAAAATTACGGCACTGATCATTGCCTACAATGAGATTGGATACATAGAAAGGTGTATTGAATCAGTACTTTTTGCCGATGAAATTATTGTTGTTGATTCGTATAGCACCGACGGTACTTTTGAGTTTCTAAAAGACCATTCGAAAGTAAAAGTCATACAACATCCGTTTTCGAACTTCACTCTTCAAAAATCATTTGCTCTAAAACAGGCCTCCAATGATTGGACATTGTTTTTAGATGCCGACGAGACCGTTTCTGAAAAACTTCAAAAGGAAATTGTCGACACCGTAAATAGTGACGCCGAATATGTTGCGTATTGGTTTTATAGAAAGTTTATGTTCCAAGAAAGTCCGTTGCATTTCAGCGGATGGCAAACCGATAAAAACTATCGCCTTTTTCGAAAGAGCAAGGCGCAGTTCTCTGATAAGAAAATTGTTCACGAAACTTTGGATGTTGATGGAACGTCAGGTATACTAAAAGAAAAATTGACGCACTACTGCTATAAGAATTATGACGATTATAAATCGAAGATGCTTACATATGGCAGGTTAAAGGCGAAGGAGGATTTTTTTCGTGAAAAAAGGTTCAATTTAGCTTTTTTGATATTTAAGCCTCTTTGGAAATTTTTAAACCACTACGTTATACGACTTGGTTTTCTTGATGGTAAAAAAGGAATTACCATTAGCTATCTCAACGCCCTTGGTGACCTTGAACGATATCGCGAATTAAAGAAATTAGAAAAGAAGAATGAGCTGGCCTACTATTTGGTGATGCCGTGATATGTCCAGACGCTTTTATTTTGCCTTACCTCTTTTCGAATAACATGATTTTTGGCAATAGCCTCAGGAGTACGGTAACCGCGCTCATGATCTAAATGCACACAAACGGCGCTATATCTCAGCTGCTTTGATTTTACTCCGAAATTGAAAAGGCGTTCGCCGAATTCACGATCCTCTCCGCCATACTGCATACGTTCGTCAAAACCGTTGATGTTGTAGATATCTTTTTTCCAACCAGAAGAGTTGTGCCCGTTCCAACTGGCAGTAGTGGGTGTAAACGTATTGAACAAAATCGATATAAAACCCCTAGCGGTAAGTTTATTGTTCTTAAAAGTCTTGGGTATGCCCATCTCTTTCAGCCATTGTATGTTGAAACAATTCTGTTTTTCGATATCGGCCAAAGTAATGGCATTCGATATGTTCATGGGCAACATATAATACCCTCCCGAAATAAAACTTGCCGGCTCTTTGTTGATATAATGTACCTGTACAAAATCTTCACGCGGTATGCAGTCACCATCGGTCATAATAATATATTCGGCATCGCAGGCCTCAATGCCCTTATTTAAGATTTTACATTTTTGAAATCCATCATCTTCCTGCCAAACATGCTTTATTTCATAAGAAACTTTTTTGCGCATGCTTTCGATTAGTTGTCTGGTCTCCTCTCCAGAACCATCATCTGCAATGATAAGTTGAAAATCTTTGTAAGTCTGGCAATTAAAGCCCCATAAGACCTTTTTTAACCAGTCAGGCTTTTTATAGGTACTAACGATGACACTGACCGTACTCATTAACGATTATTTAATTTTTAACTACTTTTACAAATGTAGTTTTTTGCATTTCATCTCCAATAAAATTTTTAAAATTTCTATGAGACGTACCTATGTGGGTTCAACGATTTACCACATTTATTTGGCTATTTTACACATTTTAAAAGATAGTGGTGGCATAAACGACCATAGAGGTGACAATCTACTTTTTTTAGTCGAGAGTACGCCCATGATAGAAACCTTAATTCCAAATTTGACGAAATGTTTTTTTAGAAATGTACATATTATTTCCGAACGCAAAGATCACGTTTCCGATTTAGGAAAATTCAATTATTCCATCCGTAGAAAGAAGACACTAATCCCGTATTTAGAGACTAAACATCCTATTTTAAAGGAAGAAAAAGATTTTATCCAAAACTCCGACCTATACCTTTGCGACACCGATTCTTCGAAAAGCTATTTTTTATATGAATTCGGAAACAAGGGAATAAACATGATCGAAGATGGTGCCCGTACATACCGCCAGCGGCATAGCGCATTTGAACAGTTCATTAAATCATATTTTACGAAAACGCCCATTGGTGGTGGATTCGATAAAGAAGTAAAGGTGTTGTACGCTCAGTTTCCTGATAGATTACCGCTGCCCTTGCAAAAAAAAGCCGTAGAACTGAATATTAAAAAGGAAGTCGCCAAATTGGACGAGAAAACAAAACGAGAAATTTTTGAAGTTTTTTTGCCTGAAGATTCCTTTAAGATTGAAGGCGAGAACAATGCGCTGATTTTGACCCAACCCATATCGGAAGACAAGGTCATCAAAAACGAAGCAGAAAAAATAGCCATCTATAAAGATATCGTTTCGAAAGTGCCATCACACATGAATATTATACTAAAAACACACCCGAGGGAAACGACCGAATATGAGAACTATTTTGAGAATATTACCGTTTTACCTGCCTTATTTCCTATTGAAATTCTCGGTTTGCGTTCCGGTTTTTACTTCGAACAGGGGTATACCCTTTTTTCTACCGCGCTCTCGAATCTCGAAATTGTTAAGCAGCGATTCTTTCTAGGTAAGAATTATTTAGATAAATTTACCGTCAAAGCAACAAAAGACCTAATTCAAAATATGGTCATCGACACCTAGTAAAAACAATATGTCAAAAAAGGCAATAGGATTTATTCCCTTACGAAAAAACTCCAGAGGCATTCCCGGAAAGAACAAAAAGAAACTATTGGGCAGACCTCTGTTTACTTGGGTATTGACCGAAGCCATTTTTTCAAATTTAGACGAGGTCTATGTCTTTACCGATGATGATGAAATTATCAACTATATCGACGTGAATTTCAAATGGTCGGAAAAGGTAAAACCATTGAAACGTTCGTCCGAAAATGCTTCTGACACAGCTTCTACCGAGGATGCTATGCTAGAGTTCTGTGCCATAACCGACATAGATTTCGATGTTTTTTGTTTACTACAAGCTACTTCACCAATGACACGTAGACAAGATATCAATGCGACTTTAGAAAAGTTACAAAAAGACGAACTAGATGCCGTTCTGACTGTGGTGAACACCCATCGTTTTACGTGGTCTACCACTGGCAAACCCCTTAACTATGACTTTACGAATAGGCCCAGACGTCAAGATTTCGAAGGCCTATTAATTGAGAACGGTGCGATTTACTGCACCAGCAAGACCGCCTTACTCGAATCAAAAAACAGGTTGAGCGGCGAAATCGGTGTAATTGAAATGGCAGAAGATACCTTGGTCGAAATCGATTCGGAAACTGACTGGCAGGTAATCGAGCAATTGCTCATATCAAATTTCAAAACCAATAAATCTGTACATCGGATAAATTATCTGATTTTAGACGTCGATGGTGTGTTTACAGATGGCCGTGTGACCTTCAACAAAGAAGGTGAGTTTTCCAAAACCTTTGATATGCGGGATGGCATGGGGCTTGAGATACTACGTCAGCATGGTGTTAACGTAATGGTCATGACCTCTGAAAATTCGGAAGTTGTGGGCCAGCGCATGAAAAAACTAAAAATAGGCGATGTGTTCTTGGGAATTAAGGACAAATTCTCGTGTTTGGAAAACATCTGTTCTGAGCGAAATATTTCACCCAAAGAAATTGCGTACATTGGAGACGATGTGAACGATATGAGCAATATGTTAAGGGCAGGCTGGTCTTTTTGTCCGGCAAACGCCACCAAACCCATCAAGTATCACGCAGATATGGTCTTGAGCAACAAATCTGCTGATGGCGCAATTCGTGAAGCATCTGAGTTTATCATCAACTATAATCTAAGATTTAATGACCTATAAAGAACCTTATATCATCGCAGAAATCGGTTGTAACCACAAAGGGGATATACAAATTGCCAAAGAGCTCATCAACATGGCAAAGATTTTTGGCAATGCGAACGCGGTAAAATTCCAAAAACGTAACAACAAAGAATTGCTTACCGATGAACAGTACAACGCTCCGCATCCTAATCCCGCTAATTCGTATGGGGACACCTATGGGGCGCACCGCGAATTTTTGGAGTTTAATGTGGCGCAACACCAAGAACTAAAAGACTATTGCGAAGAAATTGGCATCACTTATTCCACCTCCGTTTGGGAAACTACTTCGGCAAAAGAGATTGCGAGTATAAATCCTGATTTTATAAAAATACCTTCCGCGTGTAATAACAATTTTGAGATGTTGGGTTGGCTATGCGATAATTATAAGGGTGAGATTCATATTTCTACGGGAATGACCACCAAAGACGAAATCGAAATCATTGTTAATTTTTTCGGTGAACGAGGGCGCAGCAAAGACCTAGTAGTTTATAATTGTACCTCTGGCTACCCCGTGCCCTTTAATGATGTCTGTCTATTAGATATTCTGAAACTACAAGAAAAATATAGTCAAAAAGTAAAAAGTATTGGCTTTTCAGGGCATCACTTGGGTATTGCCGTCGATGTGGCTGCATATACTTTGGGTGCTCATGTTATAGAAAGGCATTTTACTTTAGATAGAACCTGGAAAGGCACTGACCATGCAGCCTCGTTAGAACCAATGGGGCTTCGCAAGCTATGCAGAGATTTAAGGGCGGCCCATGAAGCGCTAACTTACAAGCAAAAAGACATTTTGGATATAGAGAGCGTTCAACGCCAGAAATTGAAATACCAAAAATAGTGGCCTCCGATTTTAACACGGAACTAAACAACTGTATCGAAATTCTGGCGAAGGGTGGCCTCATTCTCTACCCCACCGATACGGTTTGGGGCATCGGTTGTGATGCTACTAACGAGAAAGCAGTTCAAGAGGTGTATCGCTTAAAGCAAAGAGAAGACAGCAAAGCCATGATATGTTTGGTCGCCAACGATGCAATGCTCGAAAAGCACGTAGAACACGTACCAGATTTAGCCTATGACTTAATGGATCTTTCGACCAAACCCACTACCATTATTTATGATGCCCCGAAGGGCACTGCCAAAAACCTGATCGCGAATGATAATACCTTGGCCATTCGGGTCGCGTCCGACAAATTCTGCCGGTATCTGATTAACAAGTTTAAAAAACCCGTTGTATCGACTTCCGCCAACATTTCCGGTCAGGGTACACCTAAAACTTTCTCGAAAATAAGCGACCATATTTTAAAAGGCGTAGACTATGTGGTAAATTTGCAACCCGAACAAAATTCCGAAACGCCATCTGCAATTATAAAATTAAGCACTGACGGATCGGTAAAAGTGATACGAGAGTAAAATAAGAGGTTAGACCCCCGAAGCTTCTGGCTTTTAGACACAAGACGCAAGACATCTTTAGTAACGATTCCACTATATACAGTAAAACTTGAACCTTTTGAACCAGAAAGAAGCCTTACAAAACCCGATTTTCAATACCGTATCTGCGGCAGCACAAGAACTTGGGATAGACTGTTATGTCATCGGTGGTTTTGTTAGGGATTATCTCTTGAACAAGGGAATTCCCAAAGACATCGATATCGTAGCCGTTGGCAGCGGAATCGAATTGGCGAATAAAGTAGCTTCATTACTTCAAGAAAAGCCCAAGGTCACCGTATTCAAGAATTTTGGAACGGCCATGTTGAGGTGCAAGGATGTTGAGTTGGAATTCGTTGGGGCCCGAAAAGAAAGTTACCACCGTGATAGCAGAAAGCCTATTGTCGAAGACGGTACTTTAGCCGACGACCAGAAAAGAAGGGATTTCACTATTAATGCCTTGGCCCTTTCGCTGAACCAAAAGGATTTTGGGAAGCTTTTAGATCCTTTCAACGGTATTTCCGATCTTGAAAAAAAAATCATTCGAACACCACTTGAACCGGGCATAACATACTCCGATGATCCGTTACGAATGATGCGGGCCATCAGGTTCGCCTCCCAATTAAATTTTACTATAGAATTGAAATCGTTACAAGCGATTACGGAAAACAAAGAGCGTATAAAAATAATCTCTAAAGAGCGGATTGTCGACGAACTACATAAAATTCTTGCAAGCACACAACCTTCTAAGGGGTTTGCATTGCTTCACAAGACCGATTTGTTACCATTTATACTACCGGAACTAATCGCTCTTCAAGGTATCGAAGAAATCGAAGGCCAACGCCATAAAGATAATTTTTGGCACACCCTAGAGGTAGTTGACAACATTTCGGAAACCACCGATAATCTTTGGTTGCGCTGGGCGGCCTTACTCCATGATATCGGAAAGGCTCCTACAAAGAAATTTCACGAAAAAATCGGATGGACATTCCATAGCCACGAATTTGTAGGATCAAAAATGGTCTATAAGCTCTTTAAACGTTTGCGTATGCCACTAAACGAAAAGATGAAGTATGTTCAAAAGATGGTCTTGATGAGTTCTAGGCCACAGATACTTTCGGAAGATTTTGTTTCAGATTCCGCAGTAAGACGACTTGTGTTTGAAGCGGGAGAACATGTTGACGATTTGATGACCTTGTGCGAAGCGGATATCACAACGAAAAATCCAAGAAAACAGAAGAAGTACAAGAACAACTTCAGGCTTGTCAGGCAAAAAATAGAAGAAGTCGAGGCGCGAGATCACATCCGTAATTTTCAACCCCCTGTCAGCGGGGAGGAAATAATGGCAACTTTTAATTTAAAGCCCTCAAAGGAAATAGGAATCATTAAAGAGGCCATCAAGGAAGCAATTCTCGAAGGTGAAATTCCAAATGAATACGGTGCTGCCAAAGAATTCATGTTGGCCAAAGGAAAGGCAATTGGGCTCAAATACCATTAGAAAAATTCAGGGCCTACTCACGATTCTTCCTTTCTAGTAACCTAACTTAATTCTATGGAAAATGCATTGATATTAAGGTTGTCAAAACATCACAGGCGAATTTACGGACTACTACTCAACTAAAATTACGCATCTGAGAAAGTGATAGTTCAATAGTTTTACATGCATTTTTGCAAGAAAGTTCTATTCGAGAAAAGGCTTAAATTAATTTCTAAATCACAAATCATTTTAAACTTATAAGAAAACATTTTCATGAGGGAATGCGTATCTAAGTATGCAATTAAAGAGTAAATTCTTACTTTAATATTCACAAAATACCCATTCACTACACCTTAAAAGACCTACACAACAAAAATATGTGTTTCGACAGATCCTTTTATAGCTTCGCAGAAGTAAATAAATGAACGAGCATATTTTTCCGTTGCATGAGAAATTCTATTTCAGTTTGTCTATTCATCCTTTTCGGTTTCCAATATGGTTTTTCGCAAGTAAAAATTGGTGAAAATCCGCAGCAAATAGACGCATCTTCTATTCTAGAATTGGAGAGTTCCAACAAGGCATTGGTACTTACCAGAATTACGGATGCCGAAATGAATAGTTTTACGCCATTGAATGGAGCTTTGGTTTACAATACAGATGCAAAATGCATTTTTGTTTTCGAAGGTAGTATATGGAAAAGCCTTTGTAATTCCGAAATTACGGTAACTAGCTCAGCGACGGCCCCTACCAGTAACCAAGTCGGCGATGTCTGGATAGATACTACCGACAACAAGGTCGGTATTTGGAACGGGGTCAATTGGGTAACCATAAACACCAACCCAAAAAGTGGCGACGGTGTACCTTCCCCTACGACAGTGGACAACCCATTGGCCGGAGATATTTATGTAAACAGGATAAATGGAAATATTTATACCTATACCGGTTCTAGCTGGATAGACAATAGTGCAGGATCGCAAGTTGGCAACGGACTAAGTAAATCACTTTCAGATGTAGTTGAACTAGGTGGTGTTTTGACAAGACCCACTGTAATTGAGGCAAACACAACCAACACCTTGGCGTTAGAAGGTCTTGAAGTGGTCGATGATAATTCAAATATGGTTGTTACAATAGATGCGTCCACAAATGTTCTAAAAAGAACACCAATTTCAGCGTTGCTACAAAAAGAAGAAATAGTAATCGTCGCAAACAACGGCCAGAATCAATTTAGTACGCCCTTGGCGATTACCAATACACAAAAAATAGATGTTTATAGAAACGGAGTCAAAATCGATTTTATCGCTATTGGCAGTAATACGATAGAACTAGAGACCAATGTAATCTGCTATCAAAATGACGAAATACGGATCGTTCAATTTTTTTGAAAGATCGATTATAATATTTTTTAATCCCAAATCATTAATCCATTTAGAAAACCTAGTATTATGAAAACCCCAAATTATCAAAAAAGAATCAGAACAGGAATTTTTGCCGGTTGCATACTCGCTTTCGGCATAGCCAGTGCACAACAAACCACGGGAGACGTGACTAAGGAAGCCGATATCGTTCCCGGAACGACAACGACCGCTGGAGCCGTACGCGTCATTGACAATAAAGGTACTATCAAATACCTTCAATCTAAAAACGGCATTACCATGCTATCGAACACCACCGCAGATGTCACCACAACCACTTGGCAATTAGGTGGCACGCTTACAGACGATACCTTTATCGATATCGACGGCAATGTTTTCGCCCTTGATGGAATCGAATTGGAAACCGGAGCGGCCTCTGACGATGCCACCGATGCTTCAGATGGCGGAACCGCAACCGGTACCGGATTTACCATTTTAGTGAGGGACGAAGCAACGGGAGCTACAAGAAAAATACTCGCCTCTAATTTACTCCAAAGTGGCCAAGAGAGCTTTACCGCGACAGCTGCCCAAACAGCTTATCCCCTAACAGGAAGTCCTGTTTTGCCTGCCTTCAGCCAAGTTTGGGTCTATAGAAACGGTGCAAAACTAAATGCAAATGTAGACTACACAGTTGCAGCGTCTACGGTTACACTCGTGCCGAACGGAACAGCGCCAAACGATTGGGCGGTTTATGCCGGTGATGTCATTGAAGTGCAATATGTCAGGTAAAATTTGCCCGAGGAAAGTATAAAATTTTATCCCCCGGAATATATTTTGACGTGAAAATAGATCCTCAACTTATATTCCGGATTTATTAGGGATATTCTTAGAATTCCCCTCATTTTCTAATATCTGCGTGTTTCTAGACTATTCCGTCAGTGAAACAATGCGATGATTCTTCAAAATGTTCAATTCGAATCACATATTAATTTCGAAAAAACTCTTTATTGGCCTTTTTGCGCTATTTGCGCAAGTAGTGGCCAATGCCCAAGAGGAGTCGGTTATTAACAATAAAGGAACCATAATCAAGGTTAGAAATAATGTAGTAACTACGGCCGCGGCCGCGCCAACCTCACCCTTACAAAATGATGTATGGTTCGACACTACTGCGAACACGACCAAAATATATAATGGAAGTGTATGGTTGGAGATAGACTACGACGCCGTAATTACCTCGGCCACAACACCACTTGACCCTAAATCAGGAGCTATCTGGATAGATACCTCCGACACTGATAATCAAATCATCAAAGCTTGGGATAGTTCTGCTTGGGTGGAACTTACGTTTACCGGCATTACCGGGTCTATCTTTTTTGCCGATACGGATGGAAAACCAACACAAAACAACGCACAGTTTTTTTGGGACAATAGTAGTAACAGACTAGGTATCGGTACTACTGGCCCCGTCGCTCAAATAGATATCGAGAGTACAGGAGTACCCTTACGGGTCAAACCGAGTACTTCGACACCTACAGGAAATTCAGGAGGTCAAATGTTTGTGGGCAACGATGGTATACTATATATCTATGATGGAACAAGAAGCAAGTGGTTGAGCGTTGATAGAACTATGGTTGGTTGGGGCAGAAGTAGCGGTAATACGACCAACGAATACTTAAGACAATTTAATGGCAGCCCATCTAATAATAATGGTTGGCGTATGATACGTGATGGTACGATTACAGGCATTACTGCTCAGTCGAATGCTGTGGAAAGTTGGACCCTTGAAATCAGAAAAAACGACTCAGCTACAGTTATTACCAGCCTTACTATGGCAGCGCAAAACGGTAATCATAACAAAACACTAAATGTTGACGTTAACGAAGGTGATTTTTTGCAGGCGTATTGCAATGGCACTTCGGTAGCTCATCCGCAGAGTTTAATAGAAATAGCGTGGAGGAAGTAATTTTGATTTATACTCTAAAAGAATTGATTTCTTTAAAGCAGAGACGACATATTGATAAAAATTGTCACGGTTCTTAGGCTGATTTAAAAAGATTAGTTTTGACTCTTTAATTATTTGGTAGTTGAAAAAATACTGAACACCGATATTTAAACGTTAAAGAGGTAACAAAATTACTTTCCCGATATTCTGTACAAAGAAAATGAAATGAACAAACTCGGTATATTCATCGCATTTATTACAATGTCCCTCTACAGTGTATCTGCGCAGTATGAACCGCAGTACACCCAATACATGTACAATACATTGGTCATTAATCCTGCCTATGCAGGGTCTAGGGGAGCTTTTAGCATCGCAGCTATGCACCGCTCGCAATGGATGGGTATTGAAGGGGCACCAAAGACCCAAACACTCAATTTTCATACGCCATTGTCAGAACGAGTTGGAATCGGCCTTTCTATAGTGAACGATGAGATTGGCAATGGCACCAATCAAGAGACTTATTTCGATGGTATATTCTCATATACCATACCTCTTGCCCGTGAATCAAAATTATCATTTGGAATAAAGGCAGGAGCACATTTATTAAACCTAGATTTCACTAAACTGGCCAATTTCGACCAAGAAATAGGAGCTTCGGGTCTGACCAATATCGACAATAAATTCTCACCAAATTTCGGTATTGGAGTCTACTATTATAACGAAAGTTTTTATGCGGGCCTCTCCGTTCCCAACTTTTTAAAAACCCAACATTTCGACGATTCAAATTCTAGCAACTCATTTTTAGAAAAAGATCGTTTCAATATGTATTTCATGACAGGTTACGTATATGAACTGAACCCTCGGTTAGAGTTCAAACCGGCGCTATTGTTAAGAGCGCAACAAGGTAGCCCGCTTCAGGTTGATATATCGACTACTTTTTTAATTAATGAAAAGTTTTCTTTGGGAGCAGCATATAGATGGAATGCCGCCTTAAGTGCAATGCTCGGCTTTCAAATTAACGATAATTTAATGCTGGGGCTTGCCTACGATCGTGAGATTTCAGAGCTAGGAGGTTCTACCTTTAATGATGGCTCTTTTGAAGTGATATTGAGATATGAATTTCTGACGCAGTTCCAAAGAAGACTTACCCCGAGGTTTTTTTAGTGAAATCTCTATAATCAACTCATCGTTTTCTTGACTAGAAATGGTAATTTTGCAATCCAACTCTTAGTGTAAAATGCAAAAACACTTTCGAAAAATTGCCAAGATTTCCTTGATTTTAGTATACTTGGTAATTGCTGCCGGCGCAATTGTAAGAATGACAGGCAGTGGAATGGGCTGCCCCGACTGGCCAAAATGTTTCGGCCAGTATATTCCGCCGACCGATATTTCAGAATTACAATGGCCTGCGGACTCAGAAGTCAAAAAAGGACAGGTTATAATCGTAGAAGAAACCTTGCAGGTTGCGACCAAAGACTTTCGTACCACAAAATCTTACGACGAAACAAACTGGGAGGCGTATACCAGACACGACTATGCCGAGTTTAACGTTGCCCATACGTGGATAGAATATATTAATAGGCTTTTCGGTGCATTAGCGGGTTTAGCCACTCTTCTTCTGGCCATACTTTCAATTTCACTTTTTAAAGAAAATAAGAAAATCACCTTCTTTTCATGGCTTGTTGTCTTTGGTATGGGGTTTCAAGCATGGTTAGGGGCCACTGTAGTATATTCTGTATTGGAACCCGTGAAAATTACCGCTCACATGATTATGGCCCTGGTCATAGTTGCCTTACTACTATATGTCATCAAGATTACCAAAAAAACAGTTGTCGCCACTAAGATTTCTAAGAATATCTTACCACTTTTGAGTGTGGTTTTACTGGCCACATTGATTCAGATTCTTCTTGGCACCCAAGTGCGCCAGTTCGTCGATGGCCGTATTGACCTCATAGGGGAAGCTTCAAAAAACCAGTGGTTGGTAGATATCGATTGGAAGTTTTATGTACACCGCTCATTTTCGATTATAGTAGTACTATTGAACATTTTTCTGGCACGCAATATATATATACATAAGCTCAACTACAAAAAAATAAACTGGGTATTACTTTTATTATTTTTAGAAGTAATTTCAGGTATTGCCATGTATTACTTCGATTTTCCGTTTGCTACTCAACCTATGCATTTGATACTGGCATCATTACTTTTCGGTGTCCAGTTTTATTTGGTTTTAGAGGCCATAAGTTCGAAAAGAAAATATAAATCTTTGTAACTTTACATTCGCCTAAAAAATAGCGGCAATGATCTATAAAATACGTATAATATTAGATGCAAAGGAGGACATTTTTCGAGATATCGAAATCGATGCCAGCAATTCTATGGAAGAATTCCACAATGCGATTGCGCAATCTTTCGGTTTTTTGGGAAATGAGATGGCCTCTTTTTATACTTGTGACGAGGAATGGATTCAAGATGAAGAAATCGCACTTTTCGATATGAGCGAAAATGGATCCGATGTCAAGTTGATGAACGAGACTTTCTTAGAAGATGTCATGACCGAAAACAGTCCTAAACTTATTTATGTTTATGACTTTTTGAGTATGTGGACGTTCTTTGTTGAGTTGGCCGATATGGTCGAAAACGAAGCGGGCATTACGTACCCGAACGTGTTGTTCAGTTTTGGGGAACTTCCGGAAACACCACCCGAAAAAAACTTCGAATCGAAACCGTCTTTTGATGTTGACGACACTTTTGAAAATTACGATGATCTTGATTTTGATGAAAATTGGAATTGATATACAGTAATCAAGCGCTTTTCACGATTGGATAAACTCATAAGCCAATAAAATTATAAACTCTTTGAATCACACTTTTTTGAGTCCAAAAAAGATTCTCGACTTCTCGAGAATGACAATAAAAATTAATCCATGATCAACCTATACCCTACCCAAATCGAAACGATTTCACTGCATCGCGTGGGCAATAAAAATAAAAGCGAAAGCGTCTTCTTATCCTCAGAACCATTCTCATTGAACGATGAGACTACCGGACTTTTAAAGGAATATTTCTTCAAACCCTTTCGTGAAAAAGAAGAGAATTACTTTAAGTTTTCCAACGAGGTCGATGTTGAATTCAACGAACTCTACAAAATAGCTGCCGACATATTTGCCGATCCCGATAGTACCCATCAAAATTCAAAACGAATAGCGACCCATTTATTTGAACAATCTAATCATCCACATATCAAAAGTGGGGAAGTTTATGTTGCCTACTTAACAGGAATACTCTTAGATAATGTAAAGACGGATGCCATCGGCATTTTCAAAAGTGAACTGAAACACGATTTTCTACAGTTCGAAGAAAAAGGAAGTAACCTCGATATCGTTATTCAACAGGGTATTAACATCAATAAACTTGACAAAGGCTGTTTAATCTTCAACACCAATAAAGAAGAAGGCTACAAGATTTTATCAGTAGACAGCAACCGTTACGATACCAAGTATTGGCTAGAAAACTTCATGGACGTAGCTCCATTGGCCGATGAGAATTTTTACACGAAAAACTATTTAAAGTTCTGTCAAAATTTTGCTAAAGATGTGGTCTTGCCAGCCGAAGACAAACAGCAGGAGGTACTTTTTATGAACCGTGCAGTAAATCATTTTGCCAAGAACGATGCTTTTGAAGAAAGTAATTTTCTGAACGAAGTAATGGAAAATCCTGAATTCATTCCTGAATTCAAACATTACAAGGTCGAAAAAGGCCCTAAATATAGTATTGAAGATGTTTCCAATTTTGATATTGCCAACAAAGCGGTATCCGATGCCCGAAAGAAAATAAAGAACGTTATCAATCTAGATACCAACATTCAAATCAAGTTGGATTTCATCAACCCTGAATCGGCACAAAAATTCGTAGAAAAAGGGTGGGACGAAGAGCGACAGATGTACTATTATCTGGTCTATTTCAATAAGGAAGAAAAGAGCTAGTAGTTAGTTGGCGCTAACAGTTAAAGGTTTTAGTAGACGGTAGACAAAAAACCAAAATTCTAGAATTCTAGAATTCTAAGCCAGAAAATTATATATATTTTTCTTCTGACCGCTACTGCTAACTGCCAACTATATTTTTATCTTCTGTTCTATTATCTGTTTCATACTTACATCTTCGTAATTGCGGCGTACAAAATTAAGGGCAAGGTCAAGAACCTCACCCATGGTCTTGCATTTTTTGAATTTTACATCGAGAGTAAGTTCATAAACCTGTTCTCGAAGCATCTCTATATTTTCGGAGGTAGAAATCGTATCCGATTTAGCGATGGATCTGAGTTTTTTAATCCGGTTTCCAGAGCTTAAAATTCGCTTGGCGACTATAGATCGCTCTTCGAGCTTATATTGGTCTACAGAATCACGTCGTAACTTCTGACTTACCAATTCGACCATTTGATAATTTTCCTTGAAAAATTGCGGGCGGTATACTTTTAATTTTCCTTCAAAGCACTGTTGGTCAAAGTCGATGGCCCGAATACGATAGACTACATGATCAAAATCATGAACCGGAACGATAACATAATTATAAGAGCGCATATCGCCCAATAAACGTATCATACAGCGTTCATTGAATTTTACGAATTCTTTCGCCAGTTGTGCTTTCTCAGATTCGTTGCAGTTGGGCAACATATCCTTTATGAACACATCGCCAGGTATACCGGCAATATGCTCTTCTATCAACGTATCTTTATACACCAAAAAGTTCAGGTTATAGGGCGAAAGCATGTGTTCAAGCTCCAAACCATATATTCTAGAGGCGTCTGTCTTTTTTATATAGAAATAGATGAAGTTGTCGTTAAGAATATTCCTGACCTTAATGCGAAACGGTTTTGAATTGCCGAAGGTGCAGAAATCCACCCCATCGACATTCAAGTATTGGTGAATGTAATCACTACCATCTGAATGCAGTATGGAATACACTTTTTTTAGACTGTTGTCGATTTCTTGCCTGTCGTACTCGGAATAGTAGACCCGGATCCAAAGCGTATCTTCGTCATTGGCATCATACACGACTACTGAACCCGAGAATCGCAGCAAATCATCATAAAAAATAGGTATTTCTATCTTTCGGCTATAATGGTTGAGATATTCGTCCAGTTTTTCGTTGACCGGATAAGCGGGTTTTTTCTTCGACATCAACTTTTCGTCTGACATATTCGCTTTGATTTTGTAACAAATTTAGGTTTTCCTCGTCAAGTAAGTATAATTTAAGGCAACCATCTAAGACATCTCCATTTTGGAAAAAATTCTCACAGTAAATAACCTCACTAAAAAATTTGGGTATCTGACCGCGGTCAAAGACCTTTCTTTTACCATCGAAAAAGGCAACGTCTATGGAATTTTGGGGCCGAACGGTAGCGGAAAATCTACCACATTGGGTATTGTACTCAACGTAGTAAACAGTACCCACGGCGAATTTTTATGGTTCAATGGAAATACCTCAACACACCAGGCCCTAAAAAAAGTTGGAGCTATTATAGAAAGACCTAATTTTTATCCCTACATGACCGCCGTTCAAAACTTGAAATTGGTCTGTAAGATTAAAGAGGTTTCCTATGAAAAGATTGAGGAGAAACTAGAACTTGTAGGTTTGCTCGACAGAAAAAATAGCAAGTTCAGCACCTATTCCCTTGGCATGAAACAGCGCTTGGCAATTGCCTCTGCCCTGCTCAATGATCCCGAAATCTTGATATTGGACGAACCGACCAACGGGCTTGACCCACAAGGAATTCACCAAATTCGTGAAATCATTAAAGAAATAGCCTCTCAAGGCACTACCATTTTGTTGGCTTCCCACCTTTTGGACGAAGTTGAAAAGGTCTGTAGTCATGTGGTCATCCTTAGAAAAGGAGAAAAACTTTATTCGGGCCGTGTCGATGATATGTTGGCCAGTCATGGTTTTTTTGAGCTAAAGACGGAAAATACCGAGTTATTGAAAACATATTTGGAAAAAAATGCCAGTTTCGGTGAAATCAAAGTCGAGAACGGACTCCTAACCGCTATACTAAAAGAAGAGATGGATGCGTCCGAGTTCAATAAAATACTTTTTTCACAAGGCATTGTACTTTCACATCTGGTCAAACGAAAAGAGAGTTTGGAAGAACAGTTTTTGACCCTAACCAAAAATCAGACCAACTAAAAACCAATGATACGACTACTCCAAATAGAATTCATAAAATTATGGAACAACAGAGCAAGTAAGGTATTGATTATATCATATTTTGTATTGTTGACCTCTATAGCATTGGTAGCTGTAATAAAATTTGACATTGGGCCGATAAAGTTTCACCTAGCGGACCAGGGCATTTTTAACTTTCCCTATATCTGGCATTTTAACACATTCGTAACGGCCCTTTTCAAACTATTTCTTGCCATTGTTATAGTCTCCATGATGGCCAACGAGTATAGTAATAAGACCATAAAACAAAACCTCATTGACGGCCTTTCGAAAAAGGAGTTTGTTCTTTCTAAATTCTTGACGGTTGTTGCTTTCGCATTTATTTCAACGGTGTTCGTATTTGTAGTATCACTAATTCTGGGACTTATTTATTCCGATTTTAACGAAATGTCGATTATATTCTCAGACTTGCAATTTATTCTGGCTTTTTTCTTAAAATTGGTCGGTTTTTTCTCGTTCTGTCTTTTTCTTGGCATATTGGTCAAGCGTTCGGCATTTGCGTTGGGATTTCTCATTTTATGGGTAATCGTCGAACAAATGCTATTTGGTCTTTTGGGCTGGAAATTGGTTTCTTGGGAGACTGCTAACACAATCAAGGGGCTATTTCCATTGCAATCGATGTCAAATCTTATCGATGAGCCATTCTCTAGACTTAAAGCTGTACAATCTGTAGCAAATCAAATTGGGGAAGAATTCAAGTTCGATTACCAAGTACACTGGTACGAAATTCTAATCGTACTCTGCTGGACTGCAATTTTCGTCTATTTATCGTATGCGCTTTTACGCAAACGAGACCTCTGATTACATACACCAAAAAACTTTCCACTAGTATTCAGGCAGTGATGTACCAATGATTATCTGTATTTATTAATTTTTTTATCAGGCAAAACAGAATTGTAGTCCGTTGTTAGAGATACATTGCTGTCTGGAAATTGAAAACAATACTGGTTCTCTCTTTTTGGTTGTGTATTTCAGTTGCTGTCGGCCAAACTTCCGATTGCGGCAATACACTTTCCGATTATGGCAATGAAGGTACCTCAACGTCTGTCTTCGGCTTTGGGGTACAAGAACTTGATAATATGAGCAATCCTTCTATTTTTCAAAAAGTAAATAGTATTTGGTTCGAGCTAAATATTGCAGAATCGGGCACACGGGCCTTCAGCAGACAACTCGAGGAGGGCGGCATCAGAGAAGATTTCTATTTTTGATCGCTTTGGTAAACTTTTGAAGCAAATAAACACATCTGGTGACAGTTGGGATGGCATGCTGAACAATAATTTACTTCCCGAAGCAGACCATTGGTTCAAGTTTAAAAGGGTAAATGGGCGAGAGTTCAAAGGTCATTTTACGCTGAAACGTCAAGTTATTCCGTTGAAATTCCCGTAAGGCCGCACACGCATAGTTTGGGAGAAAGTATCGATATATTTTAGTAATTTTAAAGATTCTTTGATCGCTATGAAAATGAAGAGGATAATTTTTATTTATTTACTTTTTTTATCAGTTACGCACGTATCGCTAGCACAACGGGAAGCTTCGAGATGGTATTTTGGAAACGAAGCCGGACTTGACTTTAACAGCGGAATTCCTGTCGTATTGACCGACGGAAAGTTATCGACGCACGAGGGATGTTCTACGATTTCAGATCAGAACGGTAACCTTTTATTTTATTCGGATGGTATTAATGTATGGGACAAGACCCATAGATTAATGCCGAACGGTACTGGTTTATTTGGGCACGAATCAAGTACACAATCTGCCATTATAGTTCCGAAAGCTGGTTCAAAAATACAATACTATATTTTCACGGTAGATGAACCCGACCCAGAAAACGCGGATAACCGCGGTTTGAACTACACGTTGGTAGATCTTTCGTTGAACAATGGTTTTGGTGATGTGGTGAGTTCGGAGAAAAATGTCCATTTAGTAACTTACAACCAAAACGATCCATCGGAGTCACAGCTAAAATGTTCCGAAAAAATTAGTGCCGTGGCCAACAATGATGAAAACTCGATTTGGGTAATTACACATTTTAAAAGTTCTTTCTATGCGTTTCAGGTCGATGCAAGCGGCGTCAACTCTAATCCAGTAGTGAGCACCACTAATACTGACGTACCTGTCGGAGGCTATAAGCAAAATGGCATAGGGTACCTAAAGGTATCACCTGATGGAACCAAAATCGGAATCGCACACAGCCAAACGAGTTTATCTTCTGAAGTAGGGCCGAAAACGCAAAGTAAGCAGACCGGTAAGGTTTTGCTATATGATTTTAATACGACTACGGGAACGGTCTCAAATGAGCTTTCTCTTTTGAGCCAAAAAATACCCTATGGGCTTGAGTTTTCTGCAAAATCTACCAAGTTATATACGACGGTGAACAATTACGCCAGTGATGGTGTCCCTATTGGAAGTTCGTTGTACCAATTTGATCTTTCCGCAGGAGATATCGTAAGTTCTAGAGCAGAAATTGTTACCTCGGCTCATGTGGCCGGCGCCCTGCAACTTGCCATTGACACCAAAATTTACAGAGCGGGTTATCCCATCAGTGGTTCTGGCACTAGCCTTTCGGTAATCAACAATCCCGAAGCGAAGGGGGCGGCCTGTAATTATAGTCCGAATTCCATCTCATTAAGCGGGCAGTTTACCGAGCTTGGCCTTCCTCCGTTTGTACAATCCTTTTTTATTCTCAAGTTCGAGTACAAAAACGTTTGCTTGGGCGATGCAACTGAATTCACTATTCTTGACGATGCCCCTGTAGAAACTGTAGAATGGGATTTTGGTGACGGTCATACCTCCAACGATATATCTCCAGAACACATCTATGATAACCCCGGAGAATATAAGGTGTCATTGACCAAATATTTCGCTGGGTTGCCTTCTGATCCCATTACAAAATCGCTAACCATATTTGAAACACCATCAGTGCCAAGTAATTTAGTCGAGTATTTTCAATGTTCTGATGATAACAATACGAATGGTCTTGGCACATTCAATCTCTATCTTATCAACCCAACGGTGAGTTTAGATACCGAACAGGTGATCAATGTTTTTTATTATTACGATAGGTCATCTGCCGAGCATGATACTTTGAACACTAATTTTTTGCCATACACCTACACAAATAAAATAGCCAACGAAGTACTCATAGCGAAAGTATATAACCAGATAAGCGGTTGTTACAGTCTTGCGGAAGTCGAGCTAAAAATCAAGCCAACTATCTTTTTAGAAGGTTCTACCCTTTACGGATGTGATTTGGGCAATGGTCAAGGAGAGTTTTATCTCGACCTTCAGCGGCAATCAATTATAGATGAATTCAACTTGCCTTCGCAAAGCTCCATCAAATTTTATCCAAATAAAAACAGTGCCCTATTGGGTACCGAAAATTATTTACCAGATGTCTATACCTCCGGCAATGACGTAATACATATCAGGATAGACAATGAGAATATTTGTTATGGTACCGGCGAATTTCAAATAGCGCTCTCGAGTTTTGAGCTTGAGGCACATGAAGAACTTTTACTTTGCGGCGGTGACAGTTCAGAAAGTCTTACGCTATCATCTGTGAATACCGCAAACAATGAAAATGAATATACGTTTCAATGGTCAAATGGCCTAACGACGTCGACCATCGATGTTAATGAACCGGGTACGTATACAGTAACGGTAACCAATAATGTAGGGTGTATCAAAGAACGAATAATCGAGGTGATACAGGCAATATCTCCTGAAATTAAGAACATCGAAGCTTCCAATGATACCGTAAAAGTGACTATGGTTGAAAACGGAGATTATGAATATGCTATTGGTAGACGGGAAGGCCCTTACCAAGACAATAATACGTTCAACAACGTGCTTACGGGCGTAGTGACGGTATATGTAAGGAACAAGAATGGTTGTGGCCTGACCTCTGACGAAGTGTCGGTGGTTGCCTACCCCAAGTTTTTTACGCCCAACGGGGATGACGTTAATGATTATTGGCAGCTCGACGGATTTAACGAGGAGTTCGAGCCGGAATCCCCTATATATATATTCGATAGGTTTGGGCGGCTCTTGGTGCAGGTAGACCCGATTTCATCGGGATGGGACGGCACCTATAACGGACAGGAACTTGCCTCTTCAGATTATTGGTTTAGGGTTACGTTGAATGGTGGCCGATTATTGAAAGGGCATTTTGCTTTGAAAAGATAAGTATAAAAAATATTGTAAAAAATTGATTATGAAAATGATAGAATTTAAAAAATTGTTTGTTTTGACCGCTCTGGCGCTGCTTATTGTTGGATGTAGTTCAGACAGTAAAGATGATCCGATAGAAATGCCCAAAGAACTCACTTTTGACGATGTCGAAGTCGCATTTTCCGAGCTAACTGTTAATGTGGGCATAAACGATTACTCTTTAAAAGTACCCGGAAATCTCACTTGGGATTTTAGGGCGATAGTCCCTGAGGATGGCGATGGAGAAAAAAAACCGCTATTTGTTCATCTACACGGTGCAGCAGCCGGAAACCCCAATGCACATAAGTCTACCTCCTGTTTCATGGAACCAGGGTTGGAAAATATCGAGGCCTATGTTATTAGCCCGAACGGGGGATTAAATTTTTGGGAAGAGCCTATTAATCAATCTCAAGTTATAGGGTTGGTGACTTTCGCGCTTAAATTTTGGAATATTGACCCAAAAAAGGTGGTTGTCACAGGTTATAGTAACGGCGGCAACGGAAGTTGGTTTTTTGCTGAAACCCAGCCGCAGATATTCTCTGCGGGAATACCAATGGCAAGTTCGTACACAACTCTCGGTCCTGACGGAACACCTAGAAAAATAGACACTCCGCTTTACGTTATACACGGCGAAAATGATGCGCTATTTCCATTGGCAGAAACTCAGTCATGGGTAGAGCAATCCATCGAAGCGGGCAGTCAAATCGAATTTGTAATCGCCCCTGGGTTAGAACACAACGAGCCCTGTGAATATGTATCATTCCTTCAGGATGCTATCGAATGGCTAAAAACCTCGGTTTGGCAATAGTAACACAAAATACCCTTAGCCACGTGTTTTGATATCCCCAAACTTTTCAGGCAACTCCATTATGTTACTTTAAATGAATAATTGTATTTTTTGATTTTTTAGTCATCGAAGGGACCTTTCAAGACGGTAGTGTTTTTGATAATGTCCCGACCGGTTTACATACTGTCTATATAAAGTACAAGAACAGATGCGGGGTAGTAAAGGAAAACATCGAACGCAGTTTGGCATTTGAAGATTTTTCGAAATTTTTTAACCAATGGTGACAATGTTAATGAGTATCGGCAATTTATTGAATCTGAGATAGCAGTTGAAATTATTTTGGTACCTATCCTTGTTTTTAATAGGATTGTAAACCTGCTTGCCGGAATCGATCCTAAAAAAAGAGGGTGGGACGGAAAATTCAAGAGTCAACCGATTACTTGTTCAGGGCCTTCGCCATCAACAAGCAAGAAGTTAGAGGCCATTTTACTCTCAAAATATACGGTTTTTGAGAGTACCGTATTAGAGTTGATATCATGCTAAAAAAAATATTGGGCATTCTATTTTTGTTATTCGGACTGGTTTCGCATGGACAAGATTGTTCTGTAAGCTTTCCTACAAACGGTTTGCAAAATGTGCCCGTAGACGCGACTATTGAATGGTCTGCGGTCCAAGGCATTAATGGCTACCTCATTTCTTTAGGTACTACCCCAGGCGGCAAGGATATACTGAGTAATGAATCGGTAGGAGACGATAATTTCTATAAAGCTCCATTAGGGTTGCCTGAAAACACTCAAATTTACGTTACTATCAGCATCCTTCTTTCCACCGCACCACTACCACAAGAATGTTCATCAGTAAATTTTACTACTGTTGATATTACGGCTCCGCCCCCATGCACAATTTTAATTGCACCCGACAACAACGCTGCCAACGTAACGATAGTTACGGATATTATATGGGCATATGCACCCACCGCTACGGGATATAGGCTTTCCATGGGAACTACTTCTGGTGGCACCGACATACTTAACAATCAAGATATGGGTAACGTATTAGCTTATGAGCCGCCCGAAGACCTTCCTCAAGACACTCAAATTTATGTGACCGTTATACCTTCTAATGACTATGGAAGTATGAATGCATGTACTGAAGAAACTTTCAAGACAGGGCCTGCGCCTTTTGTTTGTGATCCTTATATCGACGAACAATCGGGCGAAACTGTCTATCGAAGACCACAAATTGATTTCCCTAGTCTGGTAGGTCTTTGTAGCGATGAATTGCCCTATATTATAAGTGCTGATGACACTGCCGACGGTTTTCGCTGGTTCAAAGCCAATGTCGGAAACGACGAGACCCTAATTTCAGAAAGTCAAGAAGCGCCAATTAATGAGCCAGGGCGATATCGATACGAGGCATACAATCTCACGCTGCTGTCTAACGGTAATTATACAGAATGCGTAAGTTCACAATTGTTTACCATTGTCACCTCTGAAATAGCCCAAATCGAAAAAGTTGATGTAGTATATAAAAACGGTACGAAAACCATAACCGTATTCGCAAATGGAAGCGGAAAATATGAATATGCGCTTGATAATCGGGAAGGACCTTATCAAGAAGCCCCTGTTTTCGAGAATATAGCATATTCGGCGGAAAAAGTATATGTTAGGGATAAAAATGGATGTGGTATAGCGGAAAGAACAGTTGATAGGGATTTGAACTTAGAAGACTTCCCTAAATTTTTCACCCCAAATGGGGATGGGGTCAATGACTTTTGGCAGTATGTACCCCCACCGGAAAACTTTGAGCTCAGTTTAGAAATGATTTCGATATTTGATCGTTACGGAAGTTTGCTTGTTCAAATAAATCCAAAATCGCGGGGATGGAACGGAATTTTCAACGGGAAGGCCCTTCCTTCTTCAGACTTCTGGTTCAGGGCTACCTATATAGATGAGCGGGAAACTATAGGCCATTTTGCACTAAAGCGCTGAGGTTTAAATTAAGATCGGGAGTCTCCTAAAAACCATCCATCTTTCGTATTTTTAAAGGATGAAATTTAAAGTAGTCTCAGAGTTCAAACCCACCGGAGACCAACCGGAAGCTATTCGACAATTGGCACAAGGCATGGAGAGCGGAGAGCGGTACCAGACCCTTTTAGGGGTTACCGGTTCCGGTAAAACTTTTACGGTAGCCAATGTTATTGAAAATGTACAGCGCCCCACCCTGGTCTTGGCTCACAATAAGACGTTGGCCGCACAGCTCTATTCCGAGTTCAAGCAGTTCTTTCCAGATAACGCCATAGAATATTTTGTATCCTATTACGATTATTATCAACCGGAAGCCTTTATTCCAACTAGCGGCCTTTATATCGAAAAAGACCTTTCCATTAATGAGGATATCGAAAAACTGCGTTTGAGCGCCACCTCATCGCTACTTTCTGGTCGTCGGGATGTTCTAGTGGTAGCCTCAGTATCGTGTCTATACGGTATCGGAAACCCTGTGGAATTCCAAAAAAACGTGATTTCCATTCAAAAAGATCAAGTCATCGCCCGAACAAAGTTTTTGCATCAATTGGTGCAAAGTCTTTATTCACGTACCACTGCGGATTTTAGAAACGGAAATTTTAGGGTAAAGGGTGATGTCGTTGATGTATTCCCTAGTTATGCCGACCATGCGTTCCGTATTCATTTTTTCGGAGATGAGGTAGAAGAAATCGAGGCCTTTGACCCTTTTAACAACAACGTTTTGGAGGTATTCGAAAATTTGAACATTTATCCCGCCAATATGTTCGTAACCTCTCAGGATGTGCTCCAAAATGCTATCCATCAAATTCAAGCTGATTTGGTAGCCCAAGTAGATTATTTTAAGGAAATAGGAAAACCTCTTGAAGCCAAACGTTTGGAGGAACGTACCAGCTTTGACCTCGAAATGATCCGTGAACTCGGTTATTGCTCCGGTATCGAAAACTATTCACGGTATTTAGATGGGCGTGAACCGGGAACACGACCTTTCTGTTTGCTTGACTATTTTCCCGACGATTATTTAATGATTGTTGATGAAAGCCACGTAACCATCCCACAGGTGCACGCTATGTATGGAGGTGACCGGTCTAGAAAAGTAAATTTGGTCGATTATGGTTTCCGGCTGCCAGCGGCGATGGACAACCGCCCCCTGAAATTTGAGGAATTCGAGGCCATACAGAATCAGGTTATTTATGTTAGTGCCACTCCGGCAGATTACGAGCTACAACAAAGCCAAGGGATATATGTCGAGCAGGTGATTCGGCCTACCGGACTTTTAGACCCCATCATTGAAGTGCGCCCCAGCCTGAACCAAATCGATGATTTGGTAGAAGAGATACACATACGAGTCGAAAAAGACGAGCGTACCCTAGTCACTACATTAACCAAAAGAATGGCCGAAGAACTAGCCAAATACCTTACGCGCATCAACGTACGCTGCCGTTATATTCACAGTGACGTTGATACTTTGGAACGCGTTGAGATTATGCAAGATCTAAGAAAAGGTATTTTTGATGTCCTCATCGGGGTAAACCTTCTACGTGAAGGTCTCGATTTGCCCGAAGTTTCTTTGGTCACTATTCTCGATGCCGATAAGGAAGGTTTCTTACGCAATAACAGATCTTTGACTCAAACCGTGGGGAGAGCAGCTAGACATCTGAACGGAAAAGCAATTATGTACGCCGACAAGATTACCGCTAGTATGCAGAAGACTATCGACCAAACAAATTACCGACGCGAAAAGCAAGCGGCCTATAATTTAAAACATGGAATAATTCCAAAATCGCTAAACAAAAGTTTAGATAGCGCACTCTCTAAAAACTCGGTTTCCACCTATCATTTTAAAAAAGAAGAAATGCGCGCCGCTGAACCGGACCTTGATTATCTGACCAAAGACCAAATCGAAAAATTGATTCGAGTCAAAAGAAAGGCGATGGAAAAAGCAGCTAAGGAATTGGACTTTATGCAGGCCGCCAAATTTCGTGACGAAATCAAAATGCTACAAGAAAAAGACTAAAAAGCTAAATAAATTTTTCTTTTTTGCAAAAAATCGCTCCTTAAACCAAAATACAAACTTTATATTTAAATACAGTAAGTTAATTATCTGAATTTCAATTAATTTATTCTTAAATTTAGACAAGTCTAAATCAAAAAAAAACTATTAAATTGGTCAAAAAATGTACTAACGATGGAGTTTTATACAGTCAATGTCCTTCGAAAATTTTATCCCTCCCAACACTATTATTTTGACTCATATTTCAATTCCCTAACCCTTTCTATGAAATTTCCAAAGCCTCGTAAGAGGCAAAAAATACTATACGACTTTAACTTTAAAAGAAGTGAATACTGTTTCGAACGCTACCAATTTTTTACCTAGAGGGCGAGGGCAACATTAAAATTTTTAGCTACAATTGTTTAAAATTTGATAAAACACGCTCCTACTTTTACTTGGCAATATTCCATAAAATTATAAATAATACCTAAATATTATCACCTAAAAAAGAGCCCGTTCAAAGAAAAGAAAGACGTCTAACAAGGAGCGCAATATCCTATTACACGGAAAAAGCGCCCCAGTTTTCGATATATATCGATCCGGAGCGCTATCCAACTAACCAACCAAACCTGTTTGGACAACAGGTATTATGAATACCAGAATTAAGACAGCAAAGCAATAAAATATGCCCTATACCCTACTTAAGTTCAATTAACCGTTTTGGCTTAGGTAAAGAATCTTCTTTCTTAGGAAGGGTGAATTTTAACAGTCCATCGATATAATCTGCTTTGATGTTAGCGGTATCGATAGTTTCAGGCAAAGTAAACGCTCTCTTAAAGGAGGAAAACCCGAATTCTCTTCTGGTATAATTTTCTTCTTTTACCTCCGCTTCACCTTTCAACTCTGAAGAAACGGTTAAAACATCATTGTCAATTTCAATAGTGAAATCTTCTTTTTTTCTTCCGGGAACAACTAGCTCCAACTCGAAATCCTTTTGATTGTCCTTAATATTTACGGCAGGTAAGCTACTGTTCAAGTTTTCCATCCCCCCGAACCAATCAGGCTTCAAAATTTCATTCATTAACGACGGAAAAACTAGATTATTTCTTTTTACAATACTCATGATATATATTTTTAAGATTAAAATTCAAATACAAACGAAGAAAGTCAAATTATATACCAATACTAAAAAACTGCCTATTTGACACTTTATGCGTTCAATTTAATGCCATAATGTCACTTTTCGTCTTTGTTTCGTAAAGGAATAATATCAAAAAAGTGCTTTTCGCCTGAGTAAGTAAGGACACCTTTGAAAGTAATAGGCGTATTTAGTTATAATGATCATTGAAACTATCATGGAGTATTTGGGGGTGGAATGATGCTAACGGAATATCGGGGTATGACCACTAGTACTAGCTAAATAGTAGAAAGTCGACTTCGTAAAACTGGTCTTGTTATGTGATGTCGACTTTCTGCTATTTCATGTTGTATCTGACCAGCATTTATTAAAAGCACTAGTCTATGACACTGTAGTATGCGTTCGGCTTGTGATTTCGGAGAGCATACTCAATTTCTTATTAAGCTAGCCATAATGCAGCAATTTCAATTTGTTGTGCTATTCCTAGAGTCAATAGTAAAAAATACGCTTTTCGTGTTAGGCTTAATGTTAATGTGATTACCGTTATTGCACTCCGTTTTATTTGTAATACCTTGCTAAAAATTTCTCCATGACCAACAACGACATATTTAAAAAATTAAGGGTAGCCCTTAGGTTAAGGGACGATGAAATTGTAGATATCTTAAAATTGGTAGATTTTAAGATTAGTAAAAGTGAGCTCGGTGCTTTCTTTAGAAAAGAAGACCACCCCAACTATATGGAATGTGGCGACCAAGTATTACGTAATTTTTTAAACGGACTCGTGATTCATTTAAGGGGCACCAAGGAAAAGCCAAAGAATCCAGGAGAAGTCCTCGCTAAAAGTGGAACTAAACCTATCATAAAGAAAAAAACAGTCTTTAAGGCCGAACAACGTAAGCGCATGAATACAGATATTTCAAACGTAAAATATAAGAACAAGAAAAAATCCTGATTCTGGTTAATACCTAAATCAGGACTTTTTACTATTTATATAGTAGTAGTATACTAGCTTGCGATACGGACAGGAACGGTGTACATTTTACCTTCCTTGTACGTATTCAAATTTACCATTTTGTAGTTCAACTTTGCCTTAACAAATTCTTCAAAGGCAACATCTTCAGTATCTACAGAGAGCACAACAACCTGATGTTCATTGTTAAGGGTAAACCGCACCTGAGCCGTCAAATCGACCTCAGTGTCTGTAAAGGAATTTTTGCTCAGCATTTTAGAAATCTGTTCGGTTAAGTTTTTTGATGGGTCTTTTGGTTTTGAATCGTTAGCCAAAACATTTCCTGCGGATAGTAACATAGCAGCTACCAAAACTAAACTGATTTTCCTCATGACTTTTTGTTTTTTGACCCTGAATTCGTTTCAGGATCTGATTGATGAATTGATGAATTGATGAATTGATGAATTGATGAATTACTAAAGAAGCGGTTCAAAATTAAGAGTGGGTTACTGTGAAAATTTATTTTAACATATATTTAAACAATAACCCACTCGTTTTTGAACTATTCAGAGCATAAAGTACTATTGAAAGGGTCTTAGGCTACAATCTTGACAGGAATAGTGTATCTCCTTCCTTCAGGTATCTCATTGTCCTGAACTTTATGATAGTTCAACCTGGACTTTACAAAATATTCCAGGGCCTTGTCATTCGTATCAACAGAAAGAACCACAATTTCCTTTTCTTTATTGACAGTAAATAAAACTGTAGCTTCCAAATCTTTTTCGGTTGACATGGCATACCCTATCAAAAGATTTCTCACCTCTCTTTCGAGCTTTTTGCCCGGATCTTTACCTTCAGGGACATTTGCGAAAACACTCCCACTAAAAAGTAGCATTGCTGCTACTAGCTTTACACTAATTTTTCTCATGACTTTTTGTTTTTTGACCCTGAATTCGTTTCATGGTCTGATTGATGAATTGATGAATTACTATAGAGACGGTTCAAAATCAAGAATGTTACGGTGAAAATTGATTTTAACATATATTTAATCAATAACCCACTCGTTTTTGAACTCTTCAGAGCATAAGGTACAATTGAAAGGGTCTTAGGCCACAATCTTGACAGGAATAATGAATCTTCTTCCTTGAGGCATCTCGTTGTTCTGAACTTTATGATACTTCAATCTGGGCTTTACAAAATTTTCCAGGGCCTTAATATTCGGATCTACGGAAAGAACCACAATTTCCTTTTCTTTGTTGATAGCAAACAAAACTGTAGCTTCCAAATCTTTTTCGGTTGACATGGCGTACGCTATCAAAAAGGTTTCTCAACTGTCTTTTGAGCTTTTTGGAGGGGTCTGCACCTGCAGGGACATTGGCGAAAACACTCCCACTAAAAAAGCAGCATTGCTGTTACTAGTTTTACATTAATTTTTCTCATGACTTTTGGTTTTTGACACAGGAATCGTTTCAGGGTCTGATTGATGAATTCATGAACTATTAAAAAGACTTCTCAATTCAAGTGATGTTACAGAGAAGAATTGATTTAACAGATTTTAACCAGTTACACTTACACTAAAAGCGGTTTGGCCAATAGAATCACATTGATTCATTGCGCATAAAAAATGTTTGTCGATGAGATGAAGTAGGAGAAAATGTATTTAAGACCCGAACTTGATGTGCCTGTCTATACTTTCTTCTAATGATATGAATGATTCGATACCCTGTATACCTTTTATTGTTAAAATCGCTTCTTGATATAATTTGCGATAATGTAGGCTATCATGGGCGTGAACCTTAACAAAAATATCATACTTGCCTGTACTATGATGGATTTTAACCACTTCTGGTACTTCCATTAACGCTTCGATTACCTGTTTATATAAAGAAGCTTCACTTAAGAACACACCAAGAAAAACAGTCATTTTCCAACCTATTTTGCTGTAATCAAGACTAAGCGTAGCTCCCTTGATAACTCCTAGGTTCTTCATTTTACGTGTACGCATGTGTACCGTTCCAGGGGATATACCCGCTCGCTTTGCCACTTCCGTATAATTCATCTGCGCATCTTCCGATAACAAGGTTAATATTTTGTGGTCAACAGTATCCAGTTTATCCTTCATTCGTCAATTTATATTTACCAGTAAATTCATTTTGAGTTTTGCTATAAGACTAAAACATACCAGCTCGAGATTACTTTGTCTTCATTTTAATTTATAGAAAACAGGGTTTCAGTAAATATAATTCAACGTTCTAAAAATATTGGTTAAAATATGCTAATTAAAGTGGCATTTTGATGAAAATAGTGCATTTTTTAACTACCCTGATTTAGGATGCAATAAAAATGATTTCTACAACTTTTTTTACGTAATGCTAGCTTTTTTGTTTAGAAAAAGTAAAAAACTGCCGAATCGTTAGGTTTTTATGTTCAAGGCGAGGACATGGCTTATAAAAAGAAGTAGCACCTTAGTAATTGACAAATGTCTATGGATTCCATAAAAAAAGGGATGTATCCGTTTCCGGTCA
>CAZRIE010000028.1:38185-42402 GCA_964600075.1 uncultured Flavobacteriaceae bacterium | reverse complement strand
TTCGTAGGTATTTTTTGAAATATTGATTCGGCCCGGTTCTGACATCGATTCCATTCGAGAGGCCACATTGACGGTATCGCCCCAAATATCGTATGCAAATTTCTTGGTGCCTACTACCCCGGCAACCACGGGCCCTGTATTAATGCCGATGCGTATGTCAAAAATCATTTCACTGGCGTCTACATCTTTTTTGGTTTCGGCTACGAATTCGGCAATTTCAAAGGCGGCCTGGACCATTTTTTTGGCATGATCTTCCGTATGGGAATGTAAGCCCCCGGCGCACATATAGGCATCCCCTATAGTTTTTATTTTTTCCAAGCCATGTTTTCCTACAATGGCATCGAATTTTGAAAAGTAAAAGCCGACCGTATCTACCAAAGCCTCGGGGGAAAGTTTTTCTGAATAACTCGTAAAACCCTTAAAGTCTGTGAACAGAACGGTTACTGAATCGTATTTTTTGGCCTTCACTGTACCATTCGCCTTTAATTCTGCAGCTGTTTCCTCGGGCAGAATATTGAGAAGAAGGTTGTCCGAACGATCTCGCTCTTCTTCGATTATCCGTTTTGTTTTCCGAATGAATCTATTGCGTCGAAACAAACCTACGGTCAATAAACCAATTAAGAACAGGGCAATAGCGGACCCAATCGCGATGTTGCGTTGGTTTTTACGTCTTTGGTCTAGCAGATCAACTTCTATTTGTTTTTGGGAGACTTCGTAATCGGTACGCTGATCCGCCATTTGCTGTACGGCTTCAACGTTTTTTACGCTGTCACGATAAACGATATGCTCTTTATAATATTTATAGGAAGATTCCAGGTCACCAGTTTGCTCATGAAGTTCAGCAAGCTTCAAATTGGCATCACCGATCTGGTCTTTAAGACCATGTTTTTTTGCTAATTCGAGGCTTCTTAGAGCATAATTAAAGGCAGTCGTTAAATCATTTTTTCTAAAATAGATATCTGCCATAAAAGTTAGGTAGACCGAAATCGGGTAGTAATCCTCTAGTTTTTCAAGAATATTTATTGCTTTGTTAATATTTATTTCGGCAAGTATATCATTTTCTTGTTCGGCATATATCATTCCCAAATTACCCAGACCATAAGCCTGACCAATTGGGGACTTAATTTTTTTGAATATGATGGCTGACTCTCTTGTAAATATAAGTGCTGAATCTAATATACCCATATTAAAGTACTCATCGCCAGCATTCAATAAAGCTGAACCGATCTTAAGAGAATCATTGGATTTTCTTAATATTTGTATTCCTTTATTGTAATAGCTCTGAGCAACATTAGAGTTTTCCATTGCCGAATAAGTTCCTGCAATGACTATCATCATACTCCCTATGCCTATTTCATCTCCTAAGCGATTAGCGTAGTTAAGGCCATTAAAGTAAGATTCGAGAGCTAAAATATTATTGCCCTGCTTTAGAAGTGCATTGCCTTTTTGCAGATATCCACTGTTCAGGAATTCGAATAAGGAATCTTTGGAAGCCTTATCAATCAACAATTCTGCAAATTCGAGTGTTCTAGCAGGATTAGACTCAGATTCAGCTATACGTCTAAGTAAGACAAGTTCATTATCCTGATAAGATTTAGAATTGTATAGATAAATCAGACTATCTGCTAATTCCTGATCCTGGCAGATGACAAAAAATGTAATAAAACAAAAGAAACCTATTAACCTATGAGATTTTCTATTAATAGGCATAGAATAAGATTAGTGATTTATCTGAATTTTAGGGTCAAGCATAAATCCTCTCCCTTCGCCCAATTTATCATTCCACACCCAAAAACTAATTGTATATTCCTCATCGTTATAATCTAATTTATTTTTGGTTAATGCAACTTCGTGGGTATTGGCACAACGGACAAAAGGTTGCCTTTGAACCATCGAGGAATTCTTGCTTATATCATAAATTAATACCTGATCCCTATGGGCCTTAGGATCCTTAACAGCTCCAACCCATGTAATAAAACGATTTTTATATACCTTACTCAAAAAATCATTTGCTGGAGCACGATTGTTATCATCCCTATTATCGTCAAAAATAACATGGCCAATAACTTCCGTTTGGGTTGTAGCCGTCATTATATTTTTTGTATCTACATATAGTGTAATTATTGTATCACTTGTTGGGTAAGTTCCAGGTGGAATTTTTGGGTCTTTAATTGGATCTTTAATAGAATCTTTAATAAAATCTTTTTGTTGAGACATTTTCTAATGGTTTAAATTAGACGAAAGGATTATCTGATTGATGTAGTCTCGATTAAGATACATGAATTAAAATATCAAAACTTAATATTAAGGATGAAACAAACATTTAATTATCCGAAGCCTCACATATTTTGTCCGAAAGAACTTATATAGTTGCCGAAGCAGTTTCGGATTTTAAACTTTTAACTCCATTGACATAGTACATCTGCATCATCCCCCGGTTTTTGACATAGATTTCCCCTCGGGGTTCGCATTTAAAATCATTACGTACCAAGTCGTACGTATTTGCAGATATATTTATTCTTCCTGGCTCCGACATCGTTTCCATACGAGAGGCAACGTTAACGTTATCGCCCCATATATCGTATGCAAATTTTTTGGTGCCTACGACACCGGCTACAATTGGTCCGGTATTGATTCCGATACGCACCTCAAAACTAGTACTGTTTTCCGAATCCCTCTTTTTCGCCTGTTCGACAAATTCGGCAATTTCAAAGGCGGCCTGTACCATTTTGAACGCATGATCTTCACTTGGGAAAGGCAATCCCCCGGCGCACATATAGGCATCTCCCACGGTTTTTATCTTTTCCAAACTATACTTTTCCATAATCCTATCGAATTCTGAAAAGTAAAAGTCGACACTCTCGACCAGTTTTTCCGGTGATAAATTTTCAGCATAGATTGTAAATCCTTTAAAATCTGTAAACAAAACTGTTACTGAATCGAACTTTTTTGCTTTTACCTTTCCATTTTCCATTAGCTCAAGAGCCGTTTCCTCCGGAAGAATGTTTAACAGCAACTGTTCGGAGCGCTCTTTCTCTCCTTCTATAATTTTCTTGGTCCGGCGTATAAAAAGATTCCGCCGATACAGCCCGAAAGCCAAAAGAACTATCAGGCCTAAGGCAACCGCAATAGCAATCGAAATCACTTGCTGTGTCTTTTTCTCTTGATTGAGTAAATCGACTTCGGTTTGTTTCTGGGCAATCTCAAAATCGGTACGCAAATTGGCCATCTGTTGTACGGAAGCTATATTTCTAACACTATCCTTATAGCTAACATGGGCTTTATAGTACTTAAGCGATTCCTCGGTATTGCCAATTTGTTCATACAACTCCGACAGCTTGAGATTGGCATCACTGATTTGGTCTTTGAGCTCATAGCGTCTGGCCAATGCCAAACTTCTCTCCGCATAATTGAACGCCGATTTAAAATCGTGTCTTTCTGCATAAATATCTGACATATAGGTAAGATACACACAGATAGGATAGTAGTCACCCAGTTCACTCAATCGATTTATCGCCTCACTAATATTTTTTTCAGCGGTACGGTTGTCGCCTTTTTGTGCGTAGGCCAATCCTATATTACCAAGATTATAGGCCATACCAATTTGATCATCGAGTGCTCTAAAGATGTCTCCAGATTGTTTGAAAAGAAGCAAAGCGGAATCGGGTTTGGCGAAATTCAGATTATATTCGTCCCCAAAATTCTCTAAGGTAGAGGCATAATTAAGCGAGTCGTTTTCTTCTTTTAAAATGGTAATTGCCTTTTTGTAATAGCGAATGGTGTTTTTGCGATTATCCATAATGGAATAGACATCGGCAATCGCACTATATAACAGTCCCAAATCACGATTCATATCTTTATCAGCAGCTATCGCAACACCCTGAAAATAGCTTTGTAAAGATTTGATAACGTTTCCTTTAAGCCTCAAAGCATTTCCTTTGTGCTGTAGGGCTGCGATTTCATAACCTACAGAATCCAATTGCCGGGCCAGCTTCAATAATTGTTCGCTAAACTGCAAAATCTTTTCTGGATTGGGATGTCCTTTAGCGAGCTGTTGTAAAATTTTAAGTTCATCTTCAGGCGCATAACTACCCATAGAATAGACAAATTCTAGACTATCGGCTACTTCTCTGTTCTGAGCGTCTATAACCATGGATATAGTAAAAAAAAAGCCCAACGCTAGCAAGGCTTTTTTACAGAACAGTACTTCTAGATTG
>CAZRIE010000028.1:0-38085 GCA_964600075.1 uncultured Flavobacteriaceae bacterium | reverse complement strand
CAGCGATATTAGTGTCAAAAATAAATTTTTAATTTTCATAATGTTGTCTAGAGATTAGTTAGTATTTGTTTTTGGTTTTAGGGTATTCATTTGCGTTTTTTCGGGGTTTTAATACTTAAGAAACATATAAGGGAGCGTATCTATATCAATGATAATAGCTTAAATTAGGAAAATAAAATTAAATTATTCAACAAACACATCCGATTGTCAGAACGACCTTATTTCCTGTACAAATACCCCTATTTTTTTTCGAATTAATGTTGGATATTGTACGAATTAGGGATTATAATTATAATCCCCAGAACCGCTTAAATTACCTTAAAAGTTGAAAAACCTACATTCCCAGTATATTCACTATCTTTCCTATACCGCATAAAAATATGGGATAGTTAGTATTTGCATTTCAATTTGAAGCCTATGAGCCAACCAGAAAAACAACAGGAAACAGAGCATACGGAAAAGCCTATACCAACACTCAAGCCATCAGATGTTGGCGGCCACACTGAAGAATTGGTAGATCATTATTGGGGAAGTATCAATTATATTTTCGGACTTATCAGAGCATCAGAGATAAAAGCTGGCCTAATTCTATCTTTTTACGGCATCATATTGAATTTAATCTATACAAATATCGGCGAGGTTCTCAAGCAGGCCGTAAATCATAGTGTTTTGTATGTGCTTTTAGCATTATGGTTCACGGCGACGGTAATTTCCATCTTCTTTAGCATTCGATGTTTTATGCCAAGAATTGAATCGAAATTCAATAAAAATGTATTTTTTTTCAAGGACGTAATTACACATTATGGCAATGTAAAGGAATTTTCAAAAACCTTTTACCGCATAAGCTTGGACCAAGAGGAGTTATTCGATCAATTGGGGCAACAAATATTCATCAATTCAAAAATTGCCGCTTTAAAGTTCAAGAACGTCAATCGGTCATTATTACTTCTGGCTATCGGACTTTTATTGCTTTTCATTGTAAGTATCTACTACATGGTTGTAGTATTGAATACAGAAACCTGATTCTTCTTCATCAAAGAAGGTAGCACTATCGGTAATACGCTGCAAGGAATTTTAGGCATAGCTCCCGCCTTGTTCCAAATAATAATATTTCAACACATCGGTATTAACTTTTGACAAGATATCAACTTAGGCTATGGAGCCATTACGCAGTTCGGTATAGTCCCGAGTTACTTTGTCCGTATCTTTTATGTGCCATATGACATAACACCCTAGATTGTTGGGCATGAGCTGCACCTTTTATAAGTTATTCTTCCGAAATTGGAGCTGCTGAACCGCTATAGCGAATAGGAAACCGTTGCGAACTATTGATATTTATGGCGGTCTTCAGATTTGAGAATAGAGTGATAGATACTTTGAAGCTTTCGGTCGAATTGTTTATGTTGAAACGAAGGTCGTAACGCTGAGTTTTTTCGTTTTTCGTTAATTCCCATTTTTCGGGAATTCCAGCGAACTCTATACCCGTATTACGACCATTATAGCCTCCGCCCATTTGGCGTTCACCAAAATAGGGAAGTTCTGCTATCACACTATCACCTATAACCTTCAAATAATTGGAATTACCAATAAGGCTAATTTGACTAGCTGTACTACCGGGAGGAAAAAGTCCCGCATTAGAAAGGCTATTCATACTATTGGTCATCATAGGCAAGGCCATATCCGATCTGATGATAAAGTTTTTAGTTGCCATTAAAGTGTTCAACTGTTCTTCTTTCACTTTCGAAGCGGTAGTTTTCCCCGTTGTACCACAATTGACGAGAAATACCAAGGCTATCAAAAGCTGGTAGGGCTTAAAGTCTATTTTTTTAGATTTTATCACAACAAACAAGGTACTAAGAATTAAAGTATCGATTTTTTAAAAGTATCTTAAAGTTTTAACCTTGTTGTGACATAGTGTAATATGTAATTTGAACTATAAAATTTCTTAAATTGAAAACTGAACTTTATTTTCAAAACTCATGTTAACAAATGATGAAATAGCTTTTCTTGACAAAAATGGATACGTAGCACTCGGTCAATTGTTAACTGATGACGAGCTAATCGCCGTTAACGGACGCATAGATGAGCTTTTACGGTCAGAAGGGGACAATGCCGGTTCGGAACTGTTCGAATCAAAATACATACGGCATCCGAAAGAGGAAGGTGCCGATCGCCTGGCAGATCTTGTAAATAAAGGAAGCATTTTCGATATTTTCTACACCTACGACCGTGTATTATCTGGAATCACTGCCGTTCTAGGAGATCAATTCAAATTATCTTCCCTGAACTATCGAGCTGCAAAACCGGGGCAAGGCCATCAAAAATTGCATATTGATTACAAAAATGCCGTAGCCGGTGAAGGTTATAAAGTGTGCAACTCCATTTGGTTGCTTGATGATTTTACCGAAAATAACGGTGCCACTCGAATTGTACCGGGTACACATAAATTTGACAGGTTGCCAGCTGATGAAATGGACGACCCAAACCTTCCCCACCCGAACGAGATTTTAATTAAAGCACCTGCCGGATCTGTGTTCATTTTCAATTCGCATGTATGGCATGGCGGTACTACCAACCAAACCACAAAATATAGAAGAAGCATCCACAGCTATTTTTGTGCACTAGATCAACCGCAACAGCTTAACCAAAAAAATTATATTACCGAAGAGACCAGAAATCGAATAGATCAAAGGGCCAAGCAAATATTGGATGTTTTATGAGTCGACTGTATTTCTTAAAAATTCGATGCTATACATTTAGTTTACCCTCATCTTTAAAATACCTCAAGACGAGTGCACTACTAATCTTCAAAAAGACGAATTTTTCAGGTTGTCTTTTAATCTTCAATTATATAGGCCGGAATTCGTAACTCCACGCTTTTGAACTTTTCTATCTGTCTGTCTAATGCCAATAGGGCTGAATCAAGTGATATGACCGAAATAGAAATTTCTGGGTGGGACAAATATTCAAGACGCAACCTTTTCTCTTCTTATTCAAGATAGCTCAACCATTAACAACTTCTATACCACGCTCAAGTCTAATTTCAGTGATCAATGGCGATATCCATCAGTTGTAAATCATGGATCGACCAACAGCTTGGCCTATTTGAGGCGCTATAGCGTTTGTGAAAATGTTTGTTTTAAATTTCCACTATCTAAAGTCATACATTTGTGTTTATTATCAAAGACATAAAACGAATACTATAATATTCACAAACTTTTCGACATCTTATGACAATTAAAGCTTTGCAGTAAGTTATAGCGGTGTAAAAAAGGTTTGTAAATACCTCAATGACTTTCCAAAGAAAAGATGTCTATTGGCAGATTGAACGAAAAGTGGGAAGAGCTTTTAGTCTTTGTTGTAAACGAAAAATTCAACAAGACGAACAATAGTCTAGGTATTGAAAAGGAGTATCAACAGTAATTCGCAGATCAAGTAAGATTTAAAAAAAAATAATCATGAAAATAGTTTGGAAAGTACTACAAATTCTTTTGGCCATTTTCTTTATATATGCGGGTATACAACACTTTATAAAACCAGTTTTTTATCAACCATTTGTCCCTGCCTTTCTTCCGTTCAAAACGGCTATCATTTATATGTCTGGAGTTTTGGAAGTTTTATTTGGCGTATTACTGCTAATACCGAAATATATAAAACTGGGCGCAACGGGAATTCTTGTCCTGCTCCTAATATTCCTACCGGTACATGTGTGGGACGTATTCTCGGAAACACCCGCCATTGGAAGTCAAAACGCGGCCTATATTCGACTGCCAGTTCAGTTTTTATTCATTGCATGGGCCTATGGTGTTAAGCGATTTGTCGACTAAGTAGTTTTCTTAATGCCAATTCATCCAATGGCTTACTTTGTTTGGGAGAATTGAGAAGGTTCGCTTTACCCTTCTATTTATAGAGTACGTAAGAAGTACTGCGGGCAATTTCAAAACGATACGTTCTAGTTACCAACATCCACATGTTTATAGAACAGACATATTACTAGACCTTATCTTCTTTTTTTATCAGGGACATTGTGCCTAATTTGTTATATTTATGCAATAAACCCACCATGAAACCTATTGTACAAATTTCACTTGATTTAACGGATATTGATGAAGCCTTGGATACTGCCGCCTTGGCATTGCGCGCAGGTGTCGATTGGCTAGAGGCAGGCACACCTTTAATTCTAGCGGAAGGGTTGCATGGCGTGCGAAAACTAAGGGAAGCTTTCCCAAGTATACCTATTGTTGCAGATCTTAAAACTATGGATGGTGGCTATCTAGAAGCCGAAATGATGGCTAAGGCCGGGGCTACCCATGTTGTCGTTATGGCTAGGGCGCATGCGGAAACTATAAAGGTGGTGGTACAGGCAGGAAAAGATTACGGCGTAAAAGTGATGGGTGACAATTTAGGTTGTCCCGATATGATCGAGGGAGCAAAATGGCTTGAAGACCTAGGGTGTGATTACGTTATTCACCATATCGGTTATGACGAACGAAGGGGAATTGCTGCTCAGGGAAAGGAAATGCCAAGTCCGCTAGATCAATTACGGGAAGTGGTAGCAGCAGTAGACGTTCCTGTGCAGGCTGTAGGCGGACTGACTTTGGAACAAGCCATACGCTGCCCCGAATATGGAGCACCTCTGGTGGTTTTGGGCGCTCCTTTGACCATAGATGCGGATTCTTTCAAAACTGCCGATGGCGATCTTGAGGGTTCATTGCGATTGATTTGTGAAAAAATACATGCGCATGGTGAAGTATGAAATCCAAAAACATAAACCGATATGTCGAATATGAATGCCGTAGTCAATTTTGCTCCACAAAAAGGAAGCGTAGAAATTAGGGAGATTCCAAAACCTACAATAGGTGAAGATGATGTTTTATTGGAAGTGGTAAACGTTGGGGTCTGTGGTAGTGACTTGCACCAATGGACTGCTGATCATAGTTGGCCTGTAAACTACCCTGTAGTACTGGGGCATGAATTCGGTGGGCATATCGTGGAAATTGGAAAAAAAGTGACCGGTTGGAAGGAAGGCGACAGGGTTGTAAGTGAAACCGCTGCAATTATCGACCCGAGCAATCCACTTTCAAAACAGGGACTCTATAATTTAGATCCTACACGCAAAGGTTTTGGGTACGGTGTAAATGGTGCGATGACCCGCTTTGTTCGTGTGCCGGCTAGGTGCCTTCATCGGGTTCCAGAAAACTTACCTTTTGAACAGGCCTGTTTGACCGAGCCTTGTTCGGTGGCTTACAATGCCGTCGTCGTCAACTCTAATATACGCCCAGGCGATAGGGTCATTGTATTAGGTCCGGGAACTATAGGTATATTATGTGCTGCAATGGCCAGATTATGTGGTGCACATGTGGCCATTGTAGGATTGGAAACTGATAGGGCAAGACTAGAGATTGCCAAAGAATATGGTTGCGAGACTATTGTTGGAGACGCCATGCCATGGGCGATTCAGCATGATGGTTTAGGAGTCGATTGCGTTATCGATGCTGCTGGAGTAAGTGCTACTTTACAGCTTGCCATGCAAGTTGTACGCCCGAACGGGCAGATTACTAAAGTGGGTTGGGGACCGCAACCCCTTAATTTTTCCATAGATCCTTTAGTGCAGAAAAATGTGAGATTACAAGGTAGCTTTAGCCATAATTGGCCTATTTGGGAAAAGGTACTTTCACTTTTGGCTTCTGGGAGTCTTGATGTAAAACCTATTATCGGGGGCGTTTGGGAATTGCAAAATTGGCATGATGCCTTTGAACAGATGCATTCGGGCAAAGTGGTGAAAAGTATATTAAAACCTTTTTGAAATGTAAAGGCCAAAGTTCAAGAATTGGAAATATTTATGAAGTATAATTTAAGATTTATAATCCCTCAGAATCGTATTCACGTCATCTAACTACATAATAAAATGCGTCTTAAAAACAAGGTCGTTCTGATTACAGGCGGATATACGGGTATCGGTCGTTCCATTGTTGGGCATTGCGTAAAAGAGGGAGCGAAAGTAGTGGTCAATGGGTTAGACGAGCAACGCGGTACAGCTTTGGTAGCCGAATTGGGTACGGAGAACGCAACGCATATTACTATAGATATCACCGAGGCAGATGCTCCTGACAAATTAGTTGAAAAATCCGTCAGTACCTTTGGGGGGTTAGATGCCGTGGTAAATAATGCCGCTTTGATTGCTTCTTCGAATATTTCCGATACGACTATGCAATTCATGAAGCGGATATTGGCCATTAATACAATGGCCCCCATGGCCTTGATTCAGGCGGCCTTACCTTATTTGGAGAAAGCACATGGTAATGTGCTGAATATCGGTTCTATAAACGCTTGGTGCGGAGAACCTGATTTGTTGGGCTATAGTATGTCTAAAGGAGCCATGATGACGATGAGCCGTAATCTGGGCGACACGCTATTTCGGGAAAACGGAGTACGGGTTAATCAAATCAATCCTGGATGGGTACTGACGGAACGGGAAATAATAGATAAAAAGCAACAAGGGATGAAATCGGACTGGTACAAAGACCTACCGAACATCTTTGCCCCTGCCCAACGTATTTTTTCGCCCGATGAAATTGCCGCCGCAGCGATATTCTTGCTTTCGGATGAGTGTGGACCCGTAAGCGGTCAAGTGATGGAACTGGAGCAATTTCCCTTGATCGGCCGGAACCCTCCCAAAAAATGGGAAGGTTCGCACAAATCTGAGTAGGCAGTAATCACTGATTAAAAACTAAATAGACTAACCATTAATTTTTTTTCAATGCCAAAATTAGCTGTATTTCCAAAAGCATTTATGCAAGCCCTCTGTAAAGACGGAACGATGAAAGTTTCTGAATGGATTGATTTGGCTTGTGAATTACAGGTCGATGGATTGGAATGGTACGCGGGATTTTTGGAAATGGCCGACGAAAAAAACTGGAGTGCCTTCCGAAAGGAGGTTGAGAATCGTGGTAAAACAATTCCTATGTTATGTTGCTCTCCAGATTTTACGCATCCGGAAGCGTCCTTTAGAAAAAAAGAGATCGAGAAGCAACTTCATTGGATAACAATGACACATGCGCTTGGCGGATCGTACTGTAGGGTGTTATCAGGCCAAAGGCGACCTTCGTTGTCCATTTCTGAGGGAGTCGGTTTCGCTGCCGAATGCATCGAGACTTGCTTGCCAAAAGCTAAGGAATTGGGCATCACCTTGATTTTGGAAAACCACTACAAAGACGATTTTTGGGAATATCCCGAATTTGCACAGCAAATGAATGTTTTTTGTCAACTGGTCAATAGCATAGATCATCCGAATTTTGGTGTCAATTATGACCCAAGCAATGCATTTCTCGCTGGGGAAGACCCGTTGGAACTGCTCTATCGCGTTTCAGACCGTGTTGTAACCATGCACGCTAGTGATCGCTATCTTATAGAAGGTACAATACAAGATCTTAGAATGGAGGAAGGTGGTTCGACAGGGTATGCAAAAAGATTGAGCCATGGTGAAATTGGAAAGGGACTAAACGATTACGACGCTATTTTTAGCGAGTTAAAACGAGTCGGATTCGATGGCTGGATCAGTATTGAAGACGGCGTTGACGGGATGGATCAGTTAGAACGGAGCGTGTCTTTCTTACGAAAAAAAATTCCCCAATATTGGCCCGATTTTATTTAAGTTCTTTCGCAGTCTGACTTTCCGAAGTCACACCAATCGGCAACTCTATAAGCTTAAAATTTCGAAAATGGATTTCCGCTCCTTCGGATTCTAAACAGAGATATCCCTTTTTGATCGTTGATTTACTGATACCGTTGACGAACTTGCCGTTTACGGATAGTTTAATAGTGCCGTCGACACACACAACTTTATAGGAGTTCCACTCCCCTTTTCCGATGGCCCGATTTTCGATTGATTTGCTCCGTGTACCTCTGGGGTTATCGGGAAGGGTCTCTACTCCACCAACCCCAAACAATTCGCCATGCACATAGGCAATAGGTGGCTTCTTACCATCTCTGGTGTTCAAGTTCACCCAGTCGAGCTCTAGCATTTGCACCTCTACTCCACCCGGTAGACGAGACTCCGGGTCAGGTTTGGCATCGCTCCATACAAAAACACCTGAATTTCCTCCAGCTTCCATATGCCGCCATTCGACCATCAGTATAAAGTTTTCATATTGCTTTTGGGAGCGCATTACCCCGATTGGATTGCCCGAACATACTAGCATTTCATCTTTCATGTGCCAAGTATCAGGACCTGTATTTACATTGGTCCACTGAATTGGTTTTCCTTCTACTTGAGTACCTGAAACCAAATCATCGATAGGGGTTTCCGTTCCGAAAACAATATTGGTTTCTTGGCCTTGCACATTAATAGACCAAAATAGGAACAATGCAACAGCGTACGTGAAATTTTTACTCATAGGGCAAGATAAAAGGATTAAACTACTTTGGTTTTACCGGGTACTGCAATCGGTGGCATAGGCCAGTTTAAATCCCAATCATAAGCATCGATTTCGGGTCCTAAGGACGCATTGGAATTAAAAGCTTCATCAAAGGAGATTTTCTTTCCGGAATAGCCTGCCATGCGTGCCCAAATGGCAAGAAGGCTGCTGTTCGCCATATGTTCCCCATCATTTATGTGTTTTCCGCTTCTGATGGATGCAAAAAGTTCATCGTGTTGGGTTTGGTACATATTGTTTTCCTCACCCTCATACTTCCATTTTTCTACACCATTAATCTCATATTTTCGACCTGGGTGGATTTCTGCTGTTCCTTTGTCTCCAAAAATGTCAACACTGTTTCGGGTATCGGTATCGGCTTGTTGCCGTGTGAAATGGTAGCCTTTCGCACCATCGGGATACGCGAATTCGACTGCGAAATGGTCGTAGATATTGCCATATTTTTTATCCGTTCGTCTTTGTCTTCCTCCCGTCCCCATGGCGCTTGTGGGCATTACATCACCCATTGCCCAAGACATGAGATCTAGACTATGAACGGCCTGTTCGACAATAAAGTCGCCAGAAAGCCAATTGTAATAGTACCAATTCCGCATTTGGTAGGTCATATCCGTCCAATCGGGCTGTCTGTCTTTATACCAGAGCTCACCACCATACCTGAAGGTAGAAACGGATTTTATATTTCCTATGGCGCCGTTCAATATCTTATCGAATGTGGCCCGGTTACCTAGTCCAAATCTGTAGGTGAAGCCTGCTACAACCGATAAATTCTTCTCCTTTGCTTTCTTGGCTGTAGCCAATATTTTGCGGACGCCCGGAGCGTCTACGGCCATGGGCTTTTCACAAAATATATGCTTGCCCGCTTCTACCGCTGCCTCGAAGTGACCAGGCCGAAAAGCAGGTGGCGTGGTCAATATAACGACGTCAACATCGGAAGCTAGTACTTGTTTATAGGCATCAAAACCAATGAATTTTTTAGTGGTATCCACATTTACCCGATCTCCTCCGATTTTGATTAATTCTTTGAGCGATCCTTCAAGTCGGTCTTCAAAAACATCACCCATTGCGGTCAAGATAACATCATCACCCGCTTGTAATGCCTGCGCAGCGGCACCGGTACCCCTGCCCCCACATCCTATAAGACCAACTTTAAGTTGGGTGTCTTTTAATACTGGCGTCTTCGCAAAAGCACCCACGGGATACATCAACGAGCTACCCGCAAGTACAATACCCGATTTTTTTATGAAATCTCTTCGACCGGAACCGACAGATGAATTTTTAGTTGAATTTTTCATATGAAAATGTATTGGTGACGGTTTTCGTTAAAACCATACTGTTTTTGATATTGCATTATTGACCTTTTTATCAAATTATGGAATCGATAGGCGGGCGTTTCAATCAACCTCAAGGACTAAGCTCAATGATTGACGTTAGTTCCACTTTTCTAAATTCAACCTCTGAGCCCTCGGCCTGAAGGGCAATGTTTCCGGTACTTGCTGTGGCATCATAACCGTGATTCACCAGATCGTTGTTGACCCAGACCTTTATCTCATTCTGCAAGCATTCTATAGTCATATGGTTCCATTCGCCAACGGGCTTCTCAGAACCATCGGTCAGGTTCAATATACGTCGCTTTTTACCCTCGGTTATGCCCCATTCCTCTTTTGGGCCACGGCGTTCTAACATCTTATCGACGGTAATATTTTCGACTATACACCAAAAATCCCCGGCATTTTCGTGCATCATTTGTACTTCAATGGATTTTGGAAACATTTTATACAAAGATCTTGGAGTCGATGCGAAAACAAGAACCCCACAATTACCGGGCTTAGCGGCAAAGCGGTATTCAACTTCCAATCGAAAATCTTGGTAGGTCTTATCAGTAATGAGATGACCTTCGGGAGTACCTAAACTGACCAAGAGACCATCTCTTACAATAAATGGGATTCTAGCTTCGGGAATACTGTCTAGCGCTGGAACATCGATATGCCAGCCCACTAAATTTTTTCCGTTAAAAAGACTACTGGTTGATTGCGAGCAAGCACTCGATGTTGAAAACAGTATTAGAAAAGAAAGTACTACATATTTCATAGACGAAAGTTTATACACTGTACATTTTGTAAGGCACAAAGTTGGAAATTTCGATCTATCAAAGGGATTATATCATATCTTCTTTACGCGTACGGCATTCATACCTTTCATCCCTCTTTCAAGTTCAAAAGAGACTTTATCTTCCTCATTTATCTCATCGATGAGACCGCTTACATGTACAAAATATTTTTCTTGGTTTTCAGAATCAATTATAAAACCAAATCCCTTGGAGAAATCGAAGTAAGAAACCTTTCCGTTCCGAACGGGATCGAACTCTTCAACATCACCTTCCTCTTTTTTCGGAATACCAAGAATAATGCTTTCGGCATCGACCTTGACTTTCATCGATGGGTCAGGTGGGGTATCGACAAGATTTCCATTGTGGTCGACATAGGCGAAAGGAATACCTTCACCATTTTCTTTAGCGGCAGCTTTTCGTGCTTCTTTTTTCTTTTGTTTTACTTCTCGCCGTTTGAGACGTTTTTTTTCTTTTTCTGTTTTATTATATGTCTGCTGCGATTTTGCCATTCGTATTTTTACTGTTTTTTAATTAAGTGGATAAGATATGTAATTTTTTTGATTTTTTTTAGGATTTCAGGGAAAGAATGGCGCAGAGGTTTCTTTTAGTATTGGCCGAAGATTTGTAGGTCGTCAGGGCTACTTACTAAAAGCGGTAGACAACAATGCAAAAGAGCCCTTAAAATGGTAATGTAAATTCCAATTAAGTAAGCGAAAGGTTTTATAAACTCAAGATGAGATAAATACTTCTATGCCAATGATGCTATCAAATCTTCAGGAATTTCATTTTCTTCAGAAGATAGTTTTGTAGTCTCTAAAAAACCATTGGAGAAGAGCTTTTGCATTTCTTTGGAAAGCAACGCACTTCTATAGGTTTTCCACGTTTTTGCTTGGTCGGCATACATATGCGCTACAAGACCCGGGAAGCCCCAATCGGCGTTTTTGCCCCAGTGTATGGTAAAAGGAATATCATTTTCCTTCAGCACTTTTATCATCAGCGTTGAAAACTCTTTTAAACTTATAAGTTTTTTGCTTTTCTTCCAAATAACCCCATCGATCTCGATCATACAGGTTACCGGAAATTTTGCAAACGACAACGTAGCTTGAGATTGTTTAATGAAACGCATCGCAAATATGCCAGGTATAGGCCCCCTACTTTTTGTAAGATCGGCAAGTAGTTTTAGCGCCTTGGCAGAATCCTTATGGTCTACCCCAAAGGAACAGGCGAATGCCGGGCCTTGGTAGGGTGCATCCCAAAAAGTTTCGGCCAATGTGCCAGTGGTTTCCTCATTGACCTTTGGCAAAATGTTCTTCTCGAGACCTTTGACGAAAGCAGGAATCGCTTTCGGGAATTTTTCACTGATCTTAATAATCAGATTGATCAAGTCGCCATACAATGATTCTTTGATTACCGGAAAAGGATCTGGGTAACTTTGCACGTACGACTTTTTGTACATGCATTCTACCACATATTTGTCTTCTTTACTATATTGATTGATAAATACCTTATAATGGTATGGAGTTTTTCCGTTTCCGTTGGAATCCGTTTCGCCCTTAATTTTGAAGGTAGAATTTTTAAAATCCAAGGTCTCCCCTAGTTTTAATGCAACATTTTTGTCGATTTTTTTGACATAACGTTTGAGTAAAAATAAATTCTGCGCTTCAATGACCACCCCATGTATGAATCCGAATGCGCCTAGACCGACCAATGCTGCATTGAAAAGTCCGTCGTTGCGAATTACCCGCGCCTTTATTTTCTGAACGAAGACATCGTTTAAGGCGGGTTTGGTATGGCGTTCTAAATACACGATATCCCCGGGATTAGGCCCGATAATCAAATTGATGCCGACTACATAATCCTGCACGGAACCTATGCCCAATGCCGAGCCGTGCACACCAGTAGAAATACACCCAGCTATAGTCTGGCCGTTACTGGCACCTGTTGTTTTCAACGATTTGCCATGCTCTTCTAAAAACTCGGATATTTCTTTAATCGTATTACCACACTGTAATAGAAAAATATTATCCGCACGATATGGTGATAGTGCATGCAGGTCTTGATCCATAAAATTTGAACGAAGGTTCAAATGAGAATTGAAATGCATTCGGTCTTTTTGATGCGCGATATTCGACATAGACCAAGCAGAGCCATAGGCTCTAAACCCCTCATTTTGATTATGGGTCTCTTTGATAAGGCGCTGTATTTCATTGGCAGCATCATTGTACCGATTTAGCCTGGAGGGCATTGTTCCCGAACCTTCCAGCTTGGTCTTATACAATATTTTCAATGGAAAAGGCCCATTGTTATGGAGCGTATCCCATTTCTTTAATGTAAGTTTTGTTGTTCTAGCCATGGTAGTTCAATTAGGGTCATCTTTCATACAGACATACTTTATCTTCACCTTTCGTTTTCTTCCGAAGGTAATTGCACTTAAAAGTACCGAGCCCAAGGTATTTCTGTATTCTATGGTATGTAACTTGGCAGATGGGCAAAGTTCACTTTTCTTGATTAAAAATGTAAAGTCTTTGCTAGTTGCGCTTATGGTAATTACAGTGTCTAATTCAATGACTGCCATGGGCCTATAATAATCATCGCGAGTTAGCGGAACTGCCGGTTCATAGGCACCTTGTTCGCTTCGTATGCGAACAGAGTAACACGATTGTAAGAGTAACATGGAAAAAATGAAACAGCACAGGGCAAGTATAAAGACTCTTGATATTTTCATGGTCGGTAGTTTAAGTTTTGCAGGCTAATAAATGCCGACGATTTCTTGGGAAAGCCGTCTGTCGATTGCTAACCAAACTAGTACTTAATCAACTGAAAATTTTTGGAAGTTGTACAGATGGTAGAAAAAACTGTACGAATAGTTGAAAAATAGGCTATAAGCCTATTCGTGAAGACATAAGATTATTTTTGAACGGGTACCGCAATAAGAATCCACATTTGTTTATCGGGTTCGTTTTTCCACTGACCAAAATCGTCAATGTACTCGATAATACGGAACCCAGCCTCTTCCAATTCTTTTTTTACATATTTTGAGGATAAGGTGTGCCCCTCTACTTGCTCATTTCTGCTCTTACCGCGTTTGTGTTTTTTTAGTTTTTCGAGAATAAGAAGCCTTCCGCTTGATTTTAAGGCCTTTTTAATGTGGGAAAGTATGGCTTTGTAAGCTTCCATTTCATGATAGGTATCCATAATAACCACCGCATCCAAGCTGTTTGCCGGTAATTTAGGATTGTCATAATCGCCTAAGATAGCCTCAATATTATTGACTTTTCTATCATTTATGTGCTCTTTTAAGGCATCGATACGATACTCTTGTACATCAACAGCGTATACTTTGCCAGAACCACCTACCTTTTCAGATAAATGAAAACTGAAATAGCCTTCGTGACACCCAATATCAGCAACGCTGTTACCCTCGCCAACAGCTAAAAAATCGATTAGTGCTGGCGCGTTCATCCATTTATCACGTGCTCCCCAATCTTCTTCGGAATACTGTGCTAGAACAGCACTAATGCTCGAACAAGTAAAGATGACAATAAAAAGCAATGTATCTCTAAAAGCCATATACCATAAGATAAGATTATTTAACGTAATGACCCTGCAAGTGGTTCTTATGGCTAGTTGACTACATTCTTCCCTTCAAACGTTTTTCGATTTTACGCTTGATTACGGTAAGCCTTTTCATGACATCCATAAGGGCTTCATCTTTGGTTGTTTTATATACTTCGTTGATCGAAAGAATCAGCTCCTTTGCTTCTCGAGACGCATTTATTCGGTCACTCGTAGTCATTCCGGACCATTTTCTATTCTCAAAATCAGATGCTTTATGTAGTAAATCCATATTAATATGTAGTAGTATAGTTGTTAAGGTTTCAAAGTTCGATAGCAGAACTGGTTCACAATTTCCCAATCAATCTTTGCTGCAAAAGGGCAATTTAAGAATTGAATTCTTTTTGTTTAAATTATTTAACAAAGGTTTAAACTAAAAGAATGGTATTTTTGGAAATTGGCTAGGGTTTTGCCCTAAATTCACACGTAATGCTAAATTTTCGAGACCAAGATATAATTTTTTCCTTTCATCGATGAAATTCAACCTGATATAAGTTCTAAATAGGTAGAGCTTGACAATATTTGTATCTTCGTTAGCATTGGTTTTGTTGTCCTCAATCTTGTTTAATTAAATTCTCCTTTTTGAAAAAGTACGGCTATTCGATATTGATAGGCTTGGCTTCCTTGGGGCTCCATTCTTGCTCAAGTGAAGGTAACGAAGTGATTTTACCGGCTCCTGAACCGAATCCGGAATCACCAACCCCAGAACCCATAATCGAAGTAAATAGTATTCCAGTATCTGCGCAAAGAACTGGGGATGCGGAAATAGGGTACCAATATTTAATTTCTGGAGCGTATATGAGTTCCGGGATTCCATACGATGCCTATATAAAAGGTTTTGGTGAGGATAATTCTAATTTGCTCGGCAGAACTGGGGACAATGCGAAAGTTTTATATGACTATACCGTAGTAACCGCTGCGAACGGTGTTCGAATCGTATCACCGAATTGCATGTCGTGCCATGCTGGGTTCGTAAATGATGAATTTGTTGTCGGGTTAGGTAATCACGCTGGCGATTTTACGAGCAATCGGGCCGATAACATCGGTTTATTGAGTAGCGCGATTTCGCTACTTTACGGTGGAGAGGAAAGTGATGAATGGAAAGCATATGATCAGTTTCGAAAAGGTATTTTGGCTATTGGTCCGAAAACGCTTACGGAAACAAAAGGCGTTAACCCGGCAGATAAGATTGCCCAGGTACTGGCTTCCCACCGAGATAAAAATACGTTGGAATGGAGGGATGAACCTTATGTTGAAGTCGATGATGCGGTTATACCCACCGATGTGCCCGCCTGGTGGTTATTAAAAAAAAAGAACGCCATGTTTTACAACGGTATGGGCCGTAAAGATTTTTGCAAATCCTTTATTGGTTCATCGCTATTGACCATGACCGACAAAGCCAAGGCTGAAGAAGTCGACGAAAATATGGTCGATGTTTTGGCCTATATCAATAGTTTGCAACCTCCCTCCTATCCGTTTACAATAGATACCGACCTAGCTGCTCAAGGTAAACCTATATTTGAAGAAAATTGTGTCAAATGCCATGGCACTTATGGCTCAGAAGCTGATTACCCCAACCTTATGGTATCTTTGAAAACTATTGGCACAGACCCTGAACTTTCGAACCGTTATACAGCATCTTCCGACCTCAACGCTTATTTTTTAGATTGGTTTAACACAGGCTGGTTCGGTACGGGCACAGCACCATTAGAACTTTTTGCGGAAGGTGGTTATATTGCGCCACCGCTAGATGGTATTTGGGCTACAGCACCCTACTTCCACAATGGCTCAGTGCCGACCATTGAAGAAGTGCTCAATAGCAAAAATCGATCTATTTATTGGAGTCGCAGCTATAATAGTACGGATTATGATGCTGAAAAATTGGGTTGGAACTATACTATCGAAAGTTCCAAAACGAATAAAAATACTTATGACACCACTATAAAGGGATATGGTAAAGACGGCCATACTTTTGGAGACGCGCTGTCGGATACCGAGCGGAATGTCCTTTTAGAATACTTAAAAACGTTATAATCAATATGTGGGAAAGGGGTTGCGGAAAATATTACAAAATCTACTCTTGCGAATTAAAATAATCTTATGTTAAGAACACTACAACTTTTAATCCTTTTTGTAATCGTATTCCCTAAACTTATGGCTCAAGATAGACCCATTAAAGTAATAACCGAGGAAACACCCAAGCGGGTTGAATTTTATGCGGTAAACGAAAATGACCAAGACTTCGATGTGATGGTCACTATTAGCGGAACGAATTTTAGACAGAGCAAAGGCAGACCTCGTTTCATAAGACTTCCAGCTACCTCGAAGGTACATTTGAAGACGATTTTACCGATGCGCGGAAAGAAGCCTTCGTATACGTACGATTTAGTAGTTAACGATAGTTTATCTAACCGGGCAATAAAAAAAGAATTTGAGCTCATTAAGATAGAACCTAAGAAACGAATCGTTGTATATATTCCTGAAAACTGTACGTCATGTGATAGTTTGATAAGTCCTTTGAATGATGGCAAGTATCTATTTACTTTATACCTTTTGTCGGAAAGACCTGAAATTAAAAAACAGTTAGGTCAATCATTGGGCCAGAGCACTGTTCTGGATTCGTTAGAAACACCGATTGTAAACTTAGGCGGGTACCTACATACTAACATCGAAACCTACGATCAACTGCTGGAAGCATTACAAAAAGAATAACTGAATTTTCTATAACAAAGTATACTTCTTTTTTATCTTTCATTGGCCCTTAAATTAGAATTACTACGCTACCTGCTTGACTATTTCTTTTTTTTTGTAAAATTCTAGAAATAGTGTAAAAAGGAATTTAATGTACTGTTAATCAAACGCGTAGATAAGCCCTGTCTCCTATTGAATAGTCAATCTAGCTATAAATATTGTTTAAAACAGTACTATTTAAAGCATAGTACTGTAACAAAAATTATTCTGTCTCGTCTGTTAGTTATATATCACTAAAAGAAAACAACTAAAATTACTCATTATGAGAACTTTACATCCACATCAAAGACGTCCTAAAATCCACTATACCATCGGCTTTGGCTGGAACACGGACCGTTGGTACGACCAAAAAATTACAAGGAATGAAAAAGAATTACAAATTAGTCATTAGCATCAAGTTAAAAATTCCAATCACCAAAAAGCAAATCATGATGAAATGCGTCAAGTAGCATTTTTTTAACCTGTAGAAATGATAAATGGCGAATTATACCGGCATGCCGGACGATTAGGTTGTGTCATTTAAAAATCAAATAAAACGGACACATGAAAGCAACAATGATACAAACGGTAACCGAATCGAAGACCTTCCACTATTTCTCTTCATTCAGAAACAGTAAAAGTGTTCAGTAGGCCCAGCACCGGAACTTTAATCGGTGATTTTCGATTCGGAGATCTAATCAAAGTCAAGAAGCCACTTAAACCTTAATAAATATATCAATCAATCAACTCCCTGTTTAGAACAGAATTTTCATTACGTTTTAGGGCAGGGTACAAAAAAAGGGGATAGACTTTTTAAAGCCTATCCCCTTTTTTTCAATTACAGTCTTCCCTAATCCCATTAAAGATTTTGGGAAATTCTCTTTATTTTTCTAAAGTAAGGTCTTCTTTGGTCCCGTCAGGATAAATAACCGAGGCAATATCGTCACAGCTGCCATCACCAAAATCAACAGATACTTCTAGACCGTTTTTATTGAGTAGCATCAGGCCCTTACCAATATAATCACAACCGAAATCTGTCGATAAAAGCTGTGTAACATCAACAGAATATGTATTGTCATCTGCCTTAATGGTCCATTTACCATCGATGGTTAGTGTACCTTCGCCAAATTCTTCTCCGAAAACGATCGCCATAGTTTTATTTCCCTCTTCGGAGATTACAGAACTATCGGCCATTTTAATAGACATATTACTAGAAATATTCAATTCAACGGAGTTTTCTTGTTCTCCAGCAACAATACCAAAACTTCTCGTACCATTGATGCTTATATCACCTACCATTAAATTGTCGAAGGTCACAGTAAAAGCGGAGCTCGCGCCTTCTTCTCCATAGACCACTGTTAGGATACCGTTCAGCTTTTCAATACTATCTTCAATATCGCAATTCGGGAAGGTCACTGTAAAACCCGTATCAGTATATTCAGCTTCGTAACAGTCGTTGTTTTTTGAAGGTTTTCCTGATTTCCCTTCATTGAAAAGATCAGTAAGCACGTTGTCGGCAATTCCAGAAAGATTATCTGCCTCTAGAATGGTTTTTAATTCAGTTGGAGATACTTCTTGCTTTTGACCGTGCTCGTTAAGAGCGTCTTCTGCATCTTTACTACAACTAAAAACAACTAAAGAAAATACCATCAACAATAGAAATTGTTTAGTTTTATTCAGTAGAATACTCATATTTAATTATTTATAGGTTTGTGCACTAAGAACGTTTAGTATGGTTTTTTAGTGTTTGAATCAGAGTATTTACGACGAAATGTATGGGGAAAAGAAAGTAAATCAACGTTTTAGCAGGAAGTATCCTTTTAAAACTAATGAAGAATTGGCAACCGTGACCGAATACCAATACGAGCCAGAAGGAAGTATATTGCCGTTCAGACTACCGTCCCACTCCTGTAAAGGCGATAATTGTACAAGTAACGTACCGTAGCGATTGAATACCGAAACGCTTCTTACCTCCGATCCTGTTTGTGAAGAAACTGACCACTTGTCATTTACCCCGTCATTATTAGGCGTAAAAAAACGAGGAACCAAGATGTTCGAAATATCCATGTCGCTTTCGGAAGTTGTAAATGAAAACAAAGAACAATCCTTGGCTTCAAAAGTATTTTTGTAAGGAATAATTAGAACATTTATTTTGGTGGCTGGTGGGAGTTCTTCAGGAATTTCAAAGGTATTGACGTTACCAACATCTAACCGATTTAAAAATTCTTCGGAATCAGAATCCGTCCCCACAGAAATCAAATAGCCTTCTGCGCCGATAATGGCCCTCCAATTAAGATCGACCTTCACTCCGCTAGTCGCTGTACTATTTTCAGGTGTTAACAGCTCTGTACAGGGCAGCGTTGTTTCTTCGATTGCTTCTCTGGTAGTAAAACTGCTTTGAACCCCACAGTTCTCGGCAGTACCAATTGAGTTATAAGGTACTACCGAAAAGTAATAGGTACTGTTCTGTGCGAGATTTGAAGCGATAAAAGAGGTAACGTTGCCCACGTCGACCCTATTCAACAGGGGTGGGTCGCCAGATGTGGTTCCGACAGTCAAAAGGTATCCATCTGCGTCATCTACAGGTTGCCATATCAGATTGGGGGTGAGCGAAATACCTTGTGCAGCATGTTCGGGCGAGATTGGAACAGCACAAGAAGGAAGCCCGTCAGAAGGTTGTGTAGTAAACTGTATTTGGTTACAACTTCCATTAGCTCCTGCATTATTGATTGTTATTATAGCTACGTAAATAACTTGCCCTGGAGGCAAATCTTCCGCTAATTTGTATTGGGTGACATTCCCTACGAAAATATTGTTCAAAATATCGGTACCGCCAAAACTAGTTCCGGCTATAAGAACATATTCGGTTACCCTGTCAGCAAGTTCCCATTCAAAAATTGTAGTTACTGAAATATTGCTAGCACCATCCGCCGGACTACTCAACTGAGTGCAACCAGGACCTTGACTTATACCATTGAAAACGGATAAAGAAATAAGAAAGAAAATAAAACTTCGTAATGTTAAAACCATGCAATAACGTAATCTCGCTAATTCATACCAGATCATATTCGTTGAGTCGCGGCTCGGCAATTATACATTACACACGACATAATTACTATTTGAAATGGTTTGAATGCGAAGATAAAACCACTCAAATTAAAACTGTAATATAATTTTATAGAAAATAGGATGCAAACTCTTTATCTATTTTTTGATACTTTTTTAAAACTCCTGTCGTCCACTTTTTATATCTAGATTATGTAGAACGAAGTACCCAAGAATGGAATTTTTATTAATTTACAAAAATAAACATACAATCTTTAATGAAATTTACGTTTGTAAATCGTATACGATAAATTATATTTAGCCCATGAGCGTAAAGACCAATTACCGGGATAAGGTTAGAGAGCACCTATTACAACAAATGCAAGAAGGTACTTTAGAGGCTGGCCAAAGCATTAATTTGGCTGCCCTTTCGAGAGTTCTTGGTGTTAGTGTTACTCCAATTCGCGAGGCCCTGACCCAGCTGCAACAATCGCAGATTGTAAGGGCAATTCCAAACCGTGGTTTTATTATAGGTAAAGCGAATACGGAAGAAGCCAAAAACCTTTATGAGTTAGTTGCTCATCTGGAGGTGTTGGCACTTGAAGAATCACAATTCGACGCAACGGCTATCGAGAAATTGAAAAGGCAGAGAGATCGTATTGCATCGGCAGATACATCGTTGGAAAGGGTAAACGCATATATGGAATTTCATCGCCAATTAACCTCGAACTATAAAAATTCAGTGGTACAGCAAATATTAAAGGACTTAAAGACACGGGTTTTCTTTTACGAGCGTGCCTTTATGGCGAACGATTCATTTCATTATAATTCGAATGATCAACACGATGCGATTATTTCTGCAATTGAAGATGATAATATTCCGTCGGCCGCTTTGGTCTTAAAAATGAACTGGATGATGATTCAGAATTATATTGAAAAACAGTTGGTTGTTTTGTAACGTTTTTTGCTCTGTTTTCAGGTCAATACCTTTAGAAGCTGGGTTGAAAAAATCATAAAATTTTTACATTACGTTATGCTATTTGAGCCTACTGCTTTAATCTTAGTTCGTAATTGATAGACCATTGAACGAAAATAAAACAACAATTTGATGCATTAGCCGTTCAAATGTCATCTAAAAATTTATGTATGGATTATTTATCACCGCAAATTGAAATTTTGGCAAAAAGGAGAAAGCAGGAAGAAAAATCGTTGGCAAAAAAAGAATATTCCTGTGGCATTTTTCAAGATTACGGAAATCTAGGCGACAATCCCCCGAAGACTAGTAACTAAATTGTTATTAACTTATTCGCTATGTCAAGTATGGTCTTACCTGATATATCCGGGTTTTCACCTAAAGGATAAGGTGTTTTGCCCTTTCTTTCTATAAACGCGGTTTTTAGTCCTGCCCTTTTTGCACCTACGATATCCCATCCATGTGCAGCAATCATCATGGTGTCTTTTAAAGGTATTTTCATTTCATTAATAACATAATGGTAAGAAGTCGCTTTCGGCTTGTATTGCCGTATATCTTCAACGGAAAAAATGGCATCGAAAAAATGGTCTATCTCCGCGAACTTCAATTGTTTTTTTAAGACTTCTTCGTTGCCATTGGAGAATGCGACAAGTATAAAACCGAATTTACTCAATCTGTCCAAAGCTTCGGGAACATCACTATGTGGAGGTAATCCTTTGATTTTCCCCAAGATGGAAGTAATTTCTGATTCTGAAAGTTGTGTCTTCAATTTAAACGAAACCATTTTTAATGTAGCTTTTGCAATCGAACTAAAATCTTGATACGAATCGGTCAGGGTTTCTACCAAAGAATAGTGTAGTAAAGTCTGAAACCAAATATCGAAGGCAGATTCCGAATTTAAGACTTCATTGATTCTAGATTTTAAAGGACTTAAATCAAGTAAGGTTTCGTTGACATCGAAGATCAGTAATCTAGGCCTATTGTAGATCATAGTTATTTTTATTTCCAGCGCATAAAAACTGATGTCCGAGATTTCAACATTGGCGCTAGCTATTACATGTATTAATTACTTGGTCTACTAAACACTCGTTTTAGTTAAACGGCGGATTATTTGTCAGGAAACAAGCTCTGATCCAACCCCGGAATGAGTTTCAGTGCATTTTTATAATACACTTTTTTCAGTACTTCATCTGGCAAGTCCAATCCGTACATTGACCAAAAAGCATGGTATTTTTTGTAATACGGAAAGTATTCGTCATCGGTTTCCAATACCCTAAAATAGGTCGGGAATTCTTCGGGCCGCCAGCTATCTTTTCCAAACAGAATACGGTCTTGATATTTGACGAAAAACTCACGAGCATTTTTCGGTTGCCTGCCCAATTCTGCAATTACGGCAGCAATTCCGACATTCATGTTTGGGATTTTATCAAGTAAGCTGCCCAGCTTTTGAAGGTCGTTGGCGTACCAACCCATGTGTGCATTGATGAACTTGGTATCGGGATGTTTCTTGAACATTCGATGCTGTTCATCAATAATCTGCTGCCATGGTGCTGGGTCGGTTTCGGAACGTTTCCTACGCGCGTGTGTTTTTAGTTCCAACCAACGCTCATTTTCGTCATTCATATCGTCCCAAAATGATTTGGGGTCAGCAGAATGTATCAAGACCGGTATACCTAATTCTCCACATTTAGCCCAAATGGGGTCTAAACGAGGATCGTCTACAGCCAATCGCTTGCCTTTGATATCGTTATTTCGAAGACCAAGACTTTTATATACTTTGAGTCCCTTGGCTCCGTTTTTCACATCTGATTCCAATTGCGAGACCGCGTTTTCGGACCAGCCAGGTTTTCCGGCCCCATCAAAATCGACATTGGCAAAGACTACAAATCGATTGGGGTAAGTTCCGTTAATATTTTCAATGCTGCTTGATAAACTTTTGCCAGAACCACCGCTTAAATTTACCATTATGGCCTCGTTTAGCTTATTCATCTCTGAAACAAGATTTTCTAAACTTTCGGGAGACATATCGCGTTGGTGGCTATGCACGTCGATAAAGGGGTATTTTGATTTTGCAACCTCATTTTTGGGTACTACCAAAGTTGATTTCGGATTGTATTCCTCGAAACCCATATCTTGACAATTTAATGGGGTCAGTATTACAACAAAAAAAATAATTAAAATATTTAAAAAATAGGTTCTCATTTTATTGGTGTGTTTATTTTGTTTTTTTAATTAAATTTTGATATTCTGATTTTGTATCGACATCAACCGACTTATTATAAGGGTCTATGGTGAAAACTTCGCTTTCATTTTGGGCGATTAGCTCTTTCGCCCCAAAATCATTTTTAAGGCATGCCAAGTCATCAAAATACACCTTATCAAAAAGTGCGGGTACCCCTGCCCTATTTTTGTATGCAGTAGCCATAATACGCTCCGGCTGATTATAAAATGAGGTAATCATCAAATTAAGGTATTCTTTGTCGATAAGCGGTTGGTCAGCAAGAATTATAAGAGTTCCTTCAAATTTAATGTCTTTTTTAAATAGCATGTTCATGCCTATTGCTATGGAACTTCCAATTCCATGTTCCCAGTACGGATTCTCTACGATTTCAATTCGGTTGTGCACGATTTCCTTTTGAATATTTTTGGCATTTGCCCCCAGAACGACATAAATAGTTTGTGCCAAAGAAGATGTGGCGTTTCGAATGGCGTTCCCCAGTAAAGTTGTGTCCTTCCAAGGAAGCAACTGTTTGGGTTGTCCCATTCTAGAAGAAGAACCCGCAGCTAAAATAAGAAGGGCGATGTTTTTTTTAGAAGCAACCATTAACTTTGGATTCTACCCGATTTGTTTTTCAATAGGATCGGTTCTTTATTCCGTGTTACCCAAAGTATTTCAGCCAAAATGGCAAGTGCGATTTCTTCGTTATGATCCACCCCGATATTAAGCCCAGACCCACTACTTAACGTACCTTTCATTTTACCGTCTTCACGAATAAGCATTTGCAGGCGCGGCTTGCGGTACGAAGAACCCACTAAAGCAAAGACCGTCGCCAAGACGGTCTTTATTTTTTTTGCTTTTGTGGCACAATAAGCTTTGACTATTTTCTTTAATTCGTAGGTCACTGATGAGTGATTTGTCGTTAATTTAAGTAGGCTTTTTTCTTATGCATACACTTCTAAGTCCATAACAAGGGAATATCTTCACTAGTATCTACATTATGAAATTTACGATGAACCTTAAATTGATACGTTGACTCATAAATTGTTTTTAAGTGCTTGTAATTTTCATTTATAATAAAAACTGTAAGTTATTAAAAAAATCTCTCTAATTCGACTTTAACAAAATCCTAAAAACCGCTAAATCAATAAGATTGTAGTATGTCCCGCCCTGATATACCATTAACCATATCACTACTCATGAAAATCAAGACTATTAGTGCTAACCTCGAATGCAAGGGGAAGGCTATTTAGTATAAATTTTGATGCTTTTAGCCCAGGGTTCTTGACTAGTACGAGGGCTGTGGCTAATGGTAGTTTATTCAAGATATGAGCTATTTATTAAACCAATAGGTAAACTTTAAGGTAAGTGCCCAATTTCTTCCCGCTAATGGTTCAATGAAATAATTGTTCGTATACACGAGAAATAAATCGGAAGCAGGGCTGTAACGCCATTGAAACCTTGAATTCACATTTAAATTTTTGGTCTGTTCATTGTATTGAAAAAGGTTTGCAAAGAAGATTTTGTTCGTAAAGGTGATGTCGATTTCAGAGCCTATCAACCAAAATTGGTTGGTGTTCCAAGGTGCGGGTAATTTAATGTGGTTATAGTTAATATTGGCACTAAGGCTTACATAGGGCTGAAAACGATAGCCAAGTTCCGTAGAAAAACTTGTGCGGTTACCGTCTGAATAATAACCACCCAAACGTCCGGCAATTGAATATGTAAACAAACTTTGGGGTTTCGATTCATATTCCCAACCGATTGCGTTCCAACTGTGCTTCGTGCCAGCCTCAAGGTAACCAATTCCTAAGCCGGTCGGGTCGAAGGGAGCTAACAGTTCAACATAATCATCAGAAATAAAAAGCATTAAGGAACTGCGGTTGCGAAAATCCAAGAAATATTGGAGATAAGTTGTATTGTCGGTACGTTCGAAGTTCTCATTAAAATAATAGGTGGCGTTCATTCGTGGTCCATGACTCAATATCTTACCAGCTTTTGGAAAAAAGAGATGCTCAACGTATCCATTAAAATTCACATACCCATTACGGGGTACAAACCCCACCTCTGCCGTATATTCTTTGCTCACCCACTCTTCTTGAAGCCGCCAACTCCATTTTCGGCTATTGTATTCTAAGTGAGCGGCCTGTGTCACACCGCTATTACCCTCTTCAGGAGCAAAAGACTTAAGAAAGAAAGCTTTTCCGTTCCATAAGTTATCGGCTGACGCCAAATTGTATTCCAATCCCAGATTACGATTAAATTTGGGGTATAAAGCGGTAATGGAATCATTTTCCTGAGGGTAATTAGTAGACTGCTTGTTTACGAAAATCAGCCCTAAGCTCGATCTACTGAATATTTTTCGCTGTAGAGAAAGCACCCCGAAGTTTTGACCTGGCAGACCAGTTTCCTCAACACTAGCCGTTTGCATGTCCATAAGGCCCAAACGCCACTTTTCGTTCAAATTACCGCTAACTCTTGCCCCGGCATGTATGGGAACGCCAAGACCTATACGGCGGGAAAAAAAAGGACGAATCTTTTCATAACCGAAATTGGCGAACAGGTCTCCATTTTCCAAAAAGAATTGTCGTCTCTCGGGAAAAAAAAGCTCAAATCGATCGAGGTTGGTAACTTGTCGATCCACTTCTACCTGCGAAAAATCAGGATTTACGGTTAAGTCTAAATTTAATGAAGAGGTCAGACTAAACTTCACGTCACCACCTACTTTGGCATCATATGCCGTACCCGTATTGTTTTCAATATCCTCACTCACAGTACCCAGAACATATGGTATAATCGAAAAATTGAGTTTGGGAGGAGGAGGAGGAGTATCCCAGACCAAAGTTCCGGTAAGTGCCAAAGATGCCGTAGGAAACTGCCTAGGGATGGGAGTCCAACTAGATTTTTCGGTCGACTTCAGATCTAAACGGCTAAAGTTGATTCCCCATTCGGAAACGCCATCTTCATAGCGAATCGATTTAAACGGCACCGCCATTTCGAATACCCATTTCTCATCGTCTCGGGTCGTTTTCGATATCCACTTACTGTCCCAGTTCAAATCTACCTTACCTCCATTGTACATGGTACCGTCCCATTGTGCCCCGTAAGCGTTCGCGCCAAAGGAAAAACCAGTTGTTTGATTGTTGAAGGGATCAAGAAAAAGCAGAAAATTATCATTCTTACCAAAGGAGAAATCTCGACGTAACGATTCTACATAATAGTCTCCTTTGAGATTATGGTAAAACGTAGCCAACAGATAGAGATTTTTATCATCGTAAGTCATCCGAATTTCGGTAGTTTCGTTCGCCTTACCTGTATCCATAGGCAAAACCATAAAGAAATCTTTTGCTACTTCGGTATCCTGCCAAGCTTTGTCATTTTCTAAACCATCAATGGTTATCGGGCCGGTCGCTTTTCGAATATTCAACCGGAAAGATGCATTCTTTTTTTGTGAAAAAGTTTCAAAATGTACGCCTAGCATTAGTACCATCATGAAAAGCAATGTTGCATTTACTCCATTTGGACCTTTATTTCTCATATGCCATAAAATTAACGGGAAGCTACAAAAATCGTTTCCATCCGTATTAACAATCTTTAACATATTTTTTAACCGAATCCATACTTTTAATAGATTTTACTCGTTGTGATGGTTGAACGTAAAAAATAGAAAATGAACTATTCCTCCAAACTTCTCCTGTTGTTTTTCTCGATTACCTTGCTCGTTTCCTGTGGAAACGCAGATGATGATGTAAATTTCGCCTTGAACACGGGTGATGGCCTTGGCAAAGGAAAACCTGTAGATGATTGTTTAGATCTTGGCGAAATCGACTTGGTGCTTTCCATTCAGGAACATTATACCACCTTACCCGGTAAGGTATCTATCTTTTTTAAGGTATCCGATAGCGAAGGGAATCCGGTTCCCGGCCTCAATGCCGACCAGTTTACCATTTATGAGCAAGGTCGAAACGACGATTGTTTTAACACAATATCCATTTCTGAATCTCAGGCCCGCATCTCACCAAATTCCCAAATTTTCAGCAATAACACTTTATTAGTACTCGATTTAAGTAATAGTGTTTTGAGCAGTAGCCTTGAAGAATTGAAAACGGCAAGTATCAGCTTTATTGATAACGTGATGCCTGCGACAACACAAGAACCCTTTAAAATGGCCATTTATTGGTTTGATGGTGAGAATGAACTACACGAGCTGATTGCACTTACCACATCTAAAGAAGAATTGACTATGGCTATCGAAGGCATTACCAATGATATCAGCCAAGATCCTTCTACAGACTTATATGGTGCAGTTATAAAATCTACCGATATCGCCTCAAACCTGTTGACTGGAAGCACAGAAGGGGATAAAATTGGTGCGGCCTCCGTGGTTATCTTTACCGATGGCACCGATCAAGCATCACGCTTTACGAAGGACGCCGCTCAGAAAAAGGTGGATAATGCAGACCCAAATATTTCGTTCTTTACAATAGGGCTTGGTGAAGAAATCGACGCTCAAGTTTTAATGGACTTAGGAAAGACCTCCAGTGTTTTCGCAGGAAACAAAGATGAGTTAGAAACAACTTTTAACGACATTTCAGATTTGGTATCTCAGCGTGCCAGTAGCTTTTATTTGTTCGAATATTGTAGTCCAAAACGTGATGGTAGTGGCGACAACGATCTAGCCATTCAAGTAAAAGACGGTAACCGCCAAGGTGCCGTACAAACGAAATTTAATGCTAAAGGCTTTACGGGTGGCTGTGAATAGCCATTTAAATTCTGAAAGAGATTCAAAAAGGTGCTTTATTGGCACCTTTTTTATGCGATATTCCTAGACGCTTATTCGTTCAATACCAATGTCTTGGATAAACTCTTTGTCTGATTTTTCATTTTTAGTAAAGAATCCTAATAGCCTTAACATCCATTTTTGGCTGTGACACGTATTTTATTGGGAATAAAAATTATTATAAATTAAAACACTGAAAATGAAAAAATCGATTATTGTAAGTACACTTTCCATTGTTTTTTTAGTATCGTGCGTTTCGAAAAAAAAATACACGACCTTAGAAACTAACTTGTCGGAAACCCAAAGTGCACTCACCAAAACCCAAGTAGAAAAAGAGGAGCTTGAAGCTAAAATGTCAAAAATAGAGGCGCGAGTTACCGAATACAATGAAAAAATCAATTCGTTGAAAGAAATCAACGATAGTCAGTTGACTACTGTTGACGATGTTGCGGTTATGAGCAATAACACCAAGCAAAAAATGCGGGCTACGTTGGCGAAAGTCGATGCCGGAAAATTGGCAGAGGCAAAGACCCTTCAAGACTCTATGAACCTTGCTATTTCATACAATCTAAAAAAGTCTATTTCTGATGATGAAGACGATGTTGACGTGAACATAGACAAGACAGTAGTGATGATTAATATCTCCGACAAATTACTTTTCAACAGCGGAAGCTACAAGGTAAGCAGCAAGGCAAGCATTATTTTGGGCAAGTTGGCTCAAGTAATCAATTCAGAACCTAGTATGGAGGTTATGGTCGAGGGCCATACCGATTCTAGAACTATCAATACTACAATGTTCCGAAATAATTGGGATTTAAGCGTGAAACGCGCAACTTCAGTAGTAAACCTACTTCAAGACAAGTACAATGTCGATCCTGCTAAAATGATAGCTGCAGGAAGAAGCAGTTACTTGCCTTTGGTCGAAAACGATTCCAAGGAAAATATGGCAAAAAATAGACGTACTAAAATTGTTATTATTCCCAATTTAGATAAATTCTTTGCACTTTTAGACGCAGAGACACTTTAGTTGTTTTTCTAATATGGTAGCATAACTTTAGATAAATTATAACCAAATAAAAAAATGGAAGAATCTTACGGTTCTTCCATTTTTTATGCACTTTATCGAAAAATGGGATTGTCAATTAGGAGTTTTGGCTCATTAATTGTTTACTGCAATAAGAACACCCCAGATTCGAAATTGAAAACCTACGTCCTAAAAACTGAAGCTATGTTTAACAGTAAAGCTAAAAATTATGGATGTGTTAAATAGTATTATTCAGAACAGTGCCTTGAACGGAATGCCTAAATGGTATCAGGCCCTGACCCTTACCCTATTTACAGTAATTATGACTATGGTGATATCGACTTATGTGCTCTTGATCTCGCATGGCCCAGATTTGGTAATTCGGTTTTCGTATTAGGTGCCAAAACCAAAGTGTTTTTATCTATAAATCATTGCATTTCTAAAGTTTCCTTTTATGCCTTGTTGAAGGTCGATTAAGAAACCGTTAATGATGGCATATTTGATCTCTCCCTCTTTCTCCAATAAAAAAGTAGGGTTGATACCGACTTCAATGTTAAAATCTGGTACTTCATACTTTTTACCAATGATATGGATTGGAAAAGGCGAAGCCAACTTCTCGCTGGGGATTTTTTCCAGCCGTACATAAGTATAACGTGATTTTAAAAGAGATTCAATTTTTAGTTTACCGAGTACTTCGCTTGATTTCATAACCTCTGGATATACCTTGCCTGATACGATTGTATAACCGGTAGCGTCAAGAGTTTCGTAACCGTAATAGGTAGACAAATCACCTTGATCTAAAATTCGGCTACTGTACCAGAAGTCGCTATGTTCTTCTTTATCGACTTCCAGTCGGTTTATGCCAATGTCTAAAATATAGTCGTTTCCTAGTAAATCATAGGTGACATTTTCGATCTTCAAGTCAAAGAGCTTACGGTCGTTTTCAGGAATTTTCTCATATTCATCCAAAGGAATTTCTTTATAGTTTTCTTTGGCAATGGTATAAATTGCAGAGAGTATGGAGACATAATTTAGCTTGCGTATTTCTTGCTTTTCGATATCTTCAGCATAGCCTCCCGATTCTATCAAAATCGCGCTCGTTCCCCATTTTTGAATATTATCACCGAACGCACGAGGCTCAAAATCATCGTTATAGCGACCTACTTGGCCCGGAGCGTATTTTTGAATGATGTTGTTCATAAAGACGATTACCTTCATGGCATTGGCGCGCACTTCGTTGATTTCCTTTTCGTAATTATAGGCCGGTGCCAAGTATGAAATCGTGGCCGGCTTTTCAGTACGTTCAGCATTATAATAGGTGCTTTGGTCGTGTAGGTTAAAACCGAAATCGGCCTGAAGACTATCTCGTACCCTTTTTAAGGTCTGCCCTTCGGGAGATTGAAGCTGTAAGGCATCTCGGTTGATGTCGATTCCCAATCTGTTTCTTCGCTGATAGACTTCCGCCCCATCCGGATTCAGCATCGGTAAAAAGTGAAGTGTACAATTTTTAAGGATTTCCTGTTTTTCCTCCTTAAAATCATCACTATCCAGAAAATTGAGAATATCGAATATAGCCTGTGTCGCCGTAGGCTCATTCCCATGCATCTGAGACCAAAGAAAAACTGAGGTTTTTCCTTCGCCAATACTGATCAAAGATAAATCACGCCCCTCGATGGACTGTCCAACATTATCTACCGAAAACTTAGGATTCTTCCTGTAATCGGCTATAAGGGGTTTTAAATTATGGTGTTTTACCCTGCGTTTGTCTAGTATAACTTCGTTGTACTTCTCATAGGTTTCGTAAAGTGAGGTTGTAATATCGTTTTGCTGGCCGTAGGTAATGCAAATGGTAAAAAAGGCTACAGTAGTTAACTTTAGGTTCATTGGGTTTTGGGTTTAACCGGTACGGGCTTAAAATTAAGATTTTTGGTCGCTTTACGCACCTTTTGCATAAAATCGTTACCCGGATCTGTCTTTTTGGTACGGTAACCATCGTCTTTCTCCAACCAAAGTTGGTGTCCTTCAAAATTGGTGTATTCGTAATGGCCGATCAGGTATTCGATATTATATTTTCCGGTGAGGTATTCGACGAGCCAAATGTTAGCTTTGAGCTGCGCCTCAGTTAAAGGCATGTCTTCAGCACCACCTACATTCTCTACTCCAATTGCGCAATGGTTTAACCCAATTACATGTCTTGCCATATTCGTTTCTGGCATTAGTCTATAAATTGTGCCATCTTGATCTATCATAAATTGCGAAGAGACGTTCAGTCCACTAACATTTTTGATATCCGGGCGCCAATCTGGTAGGTTAGAGGGATTGAATGCTTCAAACGATTTTTCAAAAGTTGGAATGACCGTCCAGTGGAGCACAATCATTTTTGGGGTTATTGTTGGCTCTTCTTGTTTCAAACTGTAACGGTCTGATAGGTAGTCTAAGGTCAATTGATTGCGTGCTTCATCAAAAATGATGGGTTTATCAATGATTTTCATGGAAGGCTTACAGGACGACAACAGACTGAATGTCAATAAAATAAGGGATTTAAGCTTCATTATTAGTTGGTTAGTTCTGAATTATCTTTTTTGACCCGATATTGAATGTTGACCGTCTTCTTTCCCCACTCTTTCGCTTTTTTGACATTAGTGCCCATGTAGAGGTCGATTTTTTTTCGCCATCGAGAGTGCATTTTATCTTTGACCAAATATATCCCATCCAGTCCATCGATTTTCACTTGGGTATTATGCTCGAGACCAAGACGGATTAAATCTCTTGATACCGCAATGGCCTTCATGCCGGGCGCCAATGTATCGCCCCATGCCGCTAAGCTGGGCTGACCGTCGGTCTGGGCAATTGTTGAATTGTAAGCGGATACGGTCACTTCCATCGATTTCCAGATATAGTTTTTATCATCCGTATTGCAAGCGACGAACGTCAGAAAAATGATGGCACACAAATATTTTCTGGTATACATAAAATTATTTCAGAAGATTTTACAAGAGTAGAATGTCTGTACTCTCATTAATCCAGTGTTTTTTTGGTTAAAGGGAATAGGACAATAGACCCAAACTATAATCTCATCTTCGGTAAAATCTTTACAATCATCTACACTCAAACGGTTATGGAATTCAAATAGACCAATTCAAAATTACCCTCTCAAGTTGAAAATTCACATTTAACCTTATTGAAGATAGCCATACCCTTCGAGAATGCAAACCTAGGATATCAATTTTATGTAAATTTGTATTCTATGAAAAAAGAAAAAAAACCCGATACAGTAGTCTTCGATGAAGAGACCCAATCGTACAACGCAAACCTATTGCCGTACGCTAGCGGAGTAGCTGCACCGAAAATTGTTCCCCCAGACGTTACCAGTTGGAAAAACACCAATATCGTTACCGCCAATAACCAGTTCAAGGCTAGATATAATGATATTGAAATGCAATACCGACAGATGATGGAGCAATTTGAGTATAACCACTTGGTGTACAGTGCTAAATACAATTTTGAACCTATTGCCGGAAAGATATATCACCTTTACAAAACAAAAGATGAGCGTACTTTTCTTTCGCTGATATCACCAAACGAATGCAATTTCAATCATATTGGAAGCTTTAAACTAGGCCCGGACAAGATGTGGGAGAAAGTTTAAATAACAAGTTCAAATTCAAAAAAGTGATAATCTCGTTGGAAAAGTGATTTTTCAATAAATAGGTAAACACCTTGAGATATTTTATAAACTGTTCACATGATATGGAATTTTTTCCCCTCTATAAAATGCAATAATATTTTCTGCTGCATAGATAGACATTCTATTACGGGCTTCTACAGTTGCGGATCCGATATGAGGGGTAATGGCAACATTCTCCATAAAAAGTAACGGATTATCTTTTTCCATGGGCTCAGGGTTAGTAACATCCAATGCAGCACCCCAAATTTTTTCATTCCTTAATGCCGCTATTAAATCCGTTTCATTATGCACTTGGCCCCTTGATGTATTGATGAAAATGGCAGAACTTTTCATCTTTTGAAATGCCGTTTTATCGAAGGTATTTTTTGTTTTTTCGGTCAATGCACAGTGTGCGGAAACCACGTCGCTTTGCCTTAGCAGTTCCTCAAAACTTACCTTTTTGGCTCCGATACTTTTTTCAGCTTCCTCATTTTTTGTTCGGTTGCAATATAGCACGTTCATATTATACGCACCCTTGCATCGTCTGGCGAATTCAAGACCGATTCTTCCGAGACCAAAAATACCTAATGTCTTGTTTTTCAGCTCCACGCCCAAATATGACTGAGGGCGAAAATGTGTCCATTCTCCCTTTGAAATTCTTTTATGATGATAAAATAGCTTCCGTGAAGTGGCCAACAAGAGGCCAAAAGCGATATCTGCGGTGGCGTCCGTCATGGAATCAGGCGCATTACCAATCGGGATGCCCAATTTCATGGCTTCATCAATGTCGATATTATCATAACCGACTGCAAACTGTGATATTATTTTCAAATGCCTATTTTGTTTGAGGAATTCGGCATCGATTTTATAATTGGCGGTGCTCAACAACGCATCATAGTTTTTAACCGCTTTGTTGAATTCTTCAGAGGTCATGGGCAGGTCTTCGGTCCATTTCGTGACTTTGATGCCTTCTTCTTGCATTAGTTCTATTCCGCTGTCGGGGATGTTTAGACCTACGAGTACTTTCATTATTTTCAATTTATAAAATAAAGATGGGGTTTTGCAAATTGGCTTATTTTTGCCACAATTCATAATCTTCAATTCAAATAAATGGCATGAAATTAATTAAACGTCTTCTTTTAGTTTTGTTGGTCATTTTGGCCGCGGTTGTATATACTCAATACCCCAAACTCAATATGATATCAGGTTATGCGTCTAAAAATATGGCTTCCACAGTTTTTATTACGAATAGAGATTCAGAATCCGTTACAAAAAATGACAACGATGTACCTTTAATTAATTTGGCAGCCGTTGAAACCGATGGTGAGGGTGCCGAAGCCACAGTCTTTGGGCTAATGGAACGAAAATCCATTTGCCAAGAAGGTTTGGGTTGTGTTTTGGTCAATGATGATTATGACCCTAATACGAGGCTTCCCACTCCGTATCGGAACCAATCGAAAAATGGTTTACCCTTTCCTTATGGTGACCATGGAATAAAAGATTCGGTTTTTGCGGACGTAGACTATGAGGCATTGCATAAGGCCATGGACGATGCGTTTTCCAGCCCAGAAACACAAAAAACGCGTACCGTTCTCGTGGCTTATAAAAACCAAATCATTGCCGAAAAGTATTTAGATGGTTTTTCCAAGGATACCCCAATTCTCGGGTGGAGCATGACCAAAAGTATACTTGCCACTTTATATGGCATTTTTGAATATCAAGGTAAAATAGACCTGAACAAAGCTGCTCCAATTGGCGATTGGGAAAACGATAAGCGAAAAGAGATTACGCTAAACCATTTGCTACGGATGCAAAGCGGACTTGCTTGGGATGAAGATTACGCTTCGATTTCAGATGTGACCAAAATGCTTTTCTTGGATGCCGATATGACCAAGGGTCAAGCGGAAAAAAATGCCATCGCCCCACCGACCGAAGTCTGGAATTATTCTTCGGGAACTACTAATCTCCTATCAGGAGTTTTAAGGAAGCAATTCAACACCCATCAGGAATATATCGATTTCCCCTACAAAGCTCTTATCGATAAGATTGGGATGCACTCTATGCTTATCGAGACCGATATGAAGGGGAATTTTGTAGGCTCGTCGTACGCATGGGCAAATACCAGAGACTGGGCAAAATTCGGCTTATTGTACCTCAATAAAGGGAATTGGAACGGGGAACAACTTTTTGATTCCGAATGGGTAAACTATGTTTCAAAACCGACACTTCATTCCGACGGAACCTACGGAGGTCATTTTTGGTTAAATGCTAATGGAAAATTCCCCGATGTTCCTAGAGATATGTATTCCGCAAATGGCTATCAGGGCCAACGGGTTTTTATCATTCCCTCTAAAGATTTGGTGGTTGTCAGAACTGGATTGGCCGAAGAGCCTGACTTTAATATCAATAATTTTTTAAAAGGAATTATTGGGGCAATACAATAAATTATTCCAACTGATTCAAATACTGTAATCGCCTTATAATGGAATCCTTTTCAAGAATACTACCGGGGTTTAAAACAGCGTTCGCCCCTATTCGTGAACCATCTCCTAAAACTGAACCGAATTTAGTCGTTTTGGTATCGATAATTGTATCACCGATTTTGACAACTATAGTTTTGTTTGCGCGTTCATTAAAATGGTTGGCCAAAACCGAACCTGCTTCTAGGTTGACATCGTTTCCTATTAATGAATTCCCTACATAATTCAAATGGGCAATACGTGATTTTGGAAAAATGATACTCTGTTTAATTTCACAATTCGCTCCGATTGAAACATCAGCAGATAAATAAACACCGTTTCTTAAGTAAGCCCCGGCCTTGACAATACAGTTTTTTTCAATAATTGTATTCGATTTGATAACTGCACCCTGCTCTATTTGCACAGATTTGTGGATTGCAATTTTATTGCTAACGATGAATTCGCCTTTCGGAAGTTTGTCGAAGTGTAATTCGATAAAACGCTCTAACTCGGTAGTGATTTGCCAAGGGCTTTGATATTTCTGCAAACTTGGAAGTAATTTATAACAATTAGAAATATAGTTTGATAAATCCATTCCATTAATTTTACATAAAAAAGCCTAGACATCACGTTTCATAACTTACACCACAAATCTCCCTTAACTCACAACAATATTTTCTATTTAAATGTACTTCGGTGTAAGTTTATTATGTAATAAAAAAGGAGTTAATTTTTTCATTTTCATATAGTGTTCTCGATGAAAGAGCCTTTTCCTAACGGGGGGAGGGCTCTTTCTGGTATATGACGATTTTTTTCATTCTCGCTGAGGCGGGAATCAGCTCTTCATCTAAATGGGTTCCCGGCTTCGCAAGAATGAAATTAAAGGGAGTTTTACGGTATCCACTTATCCTTGCCAAAATCAGGTTTTCTTTTTTCGAGAAAGGCATTTCGTCCCTCTTTGGCTTCTTCCGTGCCATAGGCCAATCTAGTCGCTTCGCCCGCAAAAACCTGTTGTCCGACCATACCGTCGTCAGTGAGGTTCATGGCGAACTTTAACATTTTTATAGAAGTTGGTGACTTTTCAAGAATCTCTTGTGCCCATTGGTAGGCTGTATCCTCGAGTTCTTCATGGGGTACAACAGCATTGACCATACCCATTTCATAGGCTTCTTGTGCCGAATAATTGCGCCCCAAGAAAAAGATTTCACGCGCTTTTTTCTGTCCAACCATTTTGGCCAAATACGCTGAGCCGTAACCTCCGTCAAAACTTGTGACATCGGCATCCGTCTGTTTAAATATGGCATGTTCTTTACTGGCCAATGTCAGGTCACATACCACATGAAGGCTATGGCCACCCCCGACCGCCCAACCAGGAACTACCGCAATCACCGCTTTGGGTATAAAACGTATCTGACGCTGTACTTCAAGAATATTCAAGCGGTGCATGCCGTCTTCACCTACATACCCCTGTTCTCCCCTAGCCTTTTGGTCGCCCCCGCTACAGAATGAATAGACCCCATCTTTTGTAGAAGGGCCTTCTGCGGAAAGCAAGACTACGCCAATGGACGTATCTTCTTGTGCATCGTAAAAGGCTTGGTATAGTTCGCTTGTGGTTTTCGGTCGGAATGCATTGCGTATATTGGGCCTGTTAAAGGCGATGCGCGCCACACCGTTACGTTTTTTATAGGTAATATCTTCGAATTTTTTGGCGGTTTTCCAGTCGGGATTCTGCATGGTTTGCTTTTTTTCTGCATTACAAAGTAACACAATTTATGTAAAGGACAGGTCAAATTCTGCTTATGACATCTGTCAACGCCAGTAGTTGCTAGCTCAATCGATTCTAAGCTATATGTAGTATGTAAATTTTGTAAAAAAGGGTTAAACGAGGACTTGAAATTGTTCTAAAATCGGCTAACTTCGTTATCGCTCACTAAAGAGAATTTAAACTCTTTTTTGCTCAATAGTTGAGGGCAATTAGGAAAAACTAAACCAATAAACATTTTAAAATCAAAATATGGCATTGACAATTTTTATCACAGGTGCATCTTCGGGATTAGGAAAGGCTACCGCTAAATTATTTGCTAAAAAAGGATGGAACGTATACGCCACAATGCGAAATCCGAATAATGGATTGGAACTCAATAAATTTGACAACATTACAATACTTCCACTAGATGTAACAAATGTTGACGAAATAAGTTCAACTGTAAAGATGGCAATTTCAATGAGTAATATTGATGTGGTTTTTAACAACGCTGGTTATGGATTGTCTGGACCTTTTGAGGGCACAACAGATAATCAAATTGTACAACAGCTTAATACAAACCTCTTGGGAGTAATGAGGGTGACAAAAGCTTTTATTCCTCATTTTAGGGCTCAAAAGAAGGGTCTATTTATTACAACCACTTCAATTGGCGGTTTGGTTAGCTTCCCTTTCTTCTCTGTCTATCATGCTACAAAATGGGCATTAGAAGGATGGAGTGAAAGTCTAGCTTTTGAATTAGGCTCTCTCAATATTGGTGTAAAGACAATATCTCCTGGAGGGGTAAAAACTGATTTTGCAGAGCGCTCTCTTGTTTCAACTTCTCATGAAGCCTATACGGAACAAACACAAAAAGTAATGTCGGCTTTTATGGATCCGGAGCTTCAAAAAAATTATTCAACTGCAGAACAGATTTCAGAAGTTGTTTATGAAGCAGCAACAGATGGCAAACAAAAACTTAGATATGTGGCTGGTGAGGATGCAAAAGCAATGTATAACGAACGTTTGGCAATAGGTGATGAAGAATTTAGAAATGAAATTAAACAAGCTTTTATGGGACATCAGTAAAAAGTTAAATGGAAAAGAAAAGTTGAGGAGAAAATAAAAATGGCGTACAATACCATCTATAATTAATTACGACGGATTTCCTAAACTGGAATCCTTGCTAATTTATGCAAGGACCTAAAAGTCCGTTGTACTTTTTCCACAGCTAATCATAGTGTGCCAAGAAGCAGCCACGGCAATAAAATGGCTGCATGCTGTAAGTAAG
>CAZRIE010000027.1:41100-43305 GCA_964600075.1 uncultured Flavobacteriaceae bacterium | reverse complement strand
ATGGAATCCATGTGGACATGACTTATCAAAAAACCCTTTTTTAAGGCTCGACTAATTAAATTAATTATTGGAATAGTACTAAAAGATCTTGGATTAGCAATGTTGACGAAGTCAAAACTTCAACCTTTAAAATAACCTTATTACGCTCTTTTGCTCGTTTTATTTATTAGCTGAATTTGGTGTATTGCAAACTTGGGTCATAAAAATTAATTGCTAATCCAAGCCTATTAACAAAAAACTTGCGGGTTTGATTTCCCGAATTAAAGAAAAAAGTCCGACCATTAAAGATTGGGCATCAATCAACTTAGAAACAGCTGTAGTTAGACTCACTGTTGAGAGCCTGTACCAATCCTGTCGAACACCAAGAACATCAAGCATAAATCTCAGCTATTTCGGTTTTGAATTTCTCCCGAATCACCCGTCTCTTCAGTTTTAAAGTTGGCGTCAGTTCTGCCTCCGAACTGTCTTCATGGAAAGGTAACCAAGGAGAGGCAATCAAACGAAATTTCTTGATTTGTTCAATATGACTGAAATCCGGATTGTATTTGTCAATCAGTTTTTGATATTTTTTGATAACCCTATCGTGCCCTATCATTTCATCCAGATTCGTCCATTCCAGTTTTTTATGTGCGCACCAGTTTTTCAAGGCTTCCTCGGCAGGAACGATAAGCGCTGAGACAAATTTCTGCTTATCCCCGATGACCATCATTTGTTCTATAAGAAATTCCTCTTTGATCCTATTCTCGATAGGAGCGGGAGCAACATATTTGCCTCCTGATGTTTTCAACAATTCTTTCTTTCGATCTGTAATCTTTAGGAATTCTCTCCCATTAGGGCCTTTGATCAATTTCCCAATATCCCCCGTACAAAACCATTTTCTACCATCGATGGCCTTAAATGCTTGGGCACTAACCTTTTCTTTTTTATAGTACCCTTTCATGATATTGGGGCCAATTGCCAGAATCTCTCCTTCATCCTCATTATAATCCCCACTAGTTTTATCAATATAAAGTTCCACTCCATTTATGGCATAGCCTACGGTACCTAACATGGCCCCATTTGGTTCCATGGTATTCCCAGTTAAGGTCGGGGAAGTTTCTGTGAGACCATACCCTTCACGTACATTGATTCCAGCAGCACAGAAAACGCGCATAATCTTCAAAGGGCAGGGTGCTGCTCCTGTAAATATCAATCGTACATTTCCACCTAATGCGGCCCGCCACTTGCTAAAAATAAGCTTATCCGCGATACCCCATTTAATCTTACTTGCAAGCGATAATTTTTGGTCGAGCTCATAACCGTCCGTTAAGCCCAATGCCCAAAAAAACAGTTGTCTTTTTGCTCCCTTCAGGGATAGCCCTTTATTATAGATAGCCTCATATATTTTTTCAAGGAGCCTGGGAACAGTAGTAAACGCCACAGGCCTTACCGCTAACAAATCGCCATCAGGCCCACTCAGCTTATCCGTTCCACAGAAATAAACGGAGATATTTTTATAATAATACGCGAAAGAAACTGCTCTTTCGTAAATATGGCACAGAGGTAGAAAACTAATTACTTTTTCACCCCCAGTAACCGCTAACAGGTCTGAGGTTTCTAAAACAATATGCATAATATTGCGATGTGTGAGCATCACGCCTTTGGGATTACCCGTTGTGCCAGAGGTATAAATTATGGTAGCAAGGTCTTCCCCTTGTATCCCTTTTTTTATTTTTTCAACTTCGGCCAGACCTTCTGAATCGAATATATCTTCCCAAAAGAGATTTCCGCTTGTTTTGTCGAAAGCATACAAATGAGTGAGACTAGGTACATTGTATTGTGCCTTTTTAAGTTTATCAAAAAGATCTAGCCCCCCATAAAAAACTGCTTTAACTTCCGCCTCGTTCAAGATATATTCGTATTCCGAAGAGCTGATAGTCGGGTAAAGCGGTATGCTTATTAGTCCCGCCATCTGAATTGCAAAATCCATGACCAACCATTCCGGTCTGTTCTTGTAGATTACGATGCCCACTTTATCTCCAGGTTTGAACCCTATATTAATCAGGCCTGAAGCAGCAAGTTCGGCAGTAGCCAACACTTCCTTCGAACTATAGGATTTCCAATGGCCCTTTGCATCGCGGCCACTAATGGAAGCCTCCAAAGGATAATGCGTCAATTGATGATCGAGGAGGTCGAAAAGTCTGGTCATGGGTTTGGTGTTTGGTC